>JBGPIW010000347.1:0-3523 GCA_041485045.1 Gemmatimonadota bacterium
ATCGCGGTGAGCGAGCCGGTCGTCGCGGCGCTGTCCCGCTATTTCACCGCCCCCTGGGAGATCATCCCCAACGGCGTCGACGTGGACCTGTTCAGTCCCAACGGCCGGCGTCCCACCGATTACCTCACCCGCGGACCACGTCTCCTGTTCTTGGGTCGGCTCGATCCGCGCAATGGGCTCGACACGATTCTGGCGGCCATGCCCCGGATCCTGGAACGCTATCCCGAGACCCGGCTGGTGGTCGCGGGAGACGGACCGCTGCGCCGGGTCTATGAGCGCGTCGCCAGACCACTCGGCGCGGCGGTCCGGTTCGTCGGGCGGGTGAACGGAGAACGCCCCCACTATTACGGCACGGCTGATCTCTACCTGTGCCCATCCACCAAGGCGTCGTTCGGCATCACATTGCTCGAGGCGATGGCGTGCGCGACCCCAATGCTCGCCTCGGACATTACCGGCTTCCGCGAGCTCGTGGCGGGCGGCGGGGAGGCGGCTCTCGTGCCTCCTCGAGAGCCCGCAGCCTGGGCGGACGCGGTGGTGAGCCTGATCGGTGATCCGGGCCGGCGCGCGGCAATGAGCGAAGCCGGCCGCACCAAGGCCGCCGCTTTCGCGTGGCCCCGTGTCTCGGACCGCGTCCTCGCTGTGTACCAACGGGTGCTGAGATGATCCTACCGCTCGCGGCGACGGCGGCCGCAGTCACCGGAACCCTCTCCTGGGGCACGTACGCTCCCACCAGCCCGCTATTCGGGCGCGTGACGTCGCGCGGGCCGCGGCACGGGCGAGCGCTGTATCTCACATTCGACGACGGGCCACGCCCGGGAGTCACGGAGCGGATCCTCGAGACGCTGGCGCGGGAGCGAGTGCCGGCCGCGTTCTTTCTCGTCGGGGCCACGGTGCGGCGGCACCCGGCGACGGCGCGCGCAATCACCTTGGCGGGACACGAGATCGGCAATCACACGCGATCCCACCGCAAGTTGCACCGGCTCGGCCCGGCGAGCATCCGCGAGGAGCTCGTTGGGGGCCACAAGGACATCGTCGAAGTCACGGGCGAGATCCCGCGCGCCTTCCGCGCGCCGCACGGGTACCGCAATCCGTTCGTCGCGCGCGTCGCCCGGCGCCTGCGGTACCGGACCTTCAGCTGGACCTTCGGGGTCTGGGACTCCGACCGTCCACCTGCCGCGGAGATCCGTCGCCGCGTGCGCGTGAAACTCAGACCCGGCGCCATTATCCTGCTCCACGATGGGGATGGGTACGATCCTGAGGGCTCGAATCCCCGGGGCGACCGCACGCCCACGGCCGAGGCGCTCCCGGGGATCATTGCCGATGCGCGGGCGGCAGGCTACGATTTCCATCCCCTCGTGGAGCTGTTCGGGTGAAACGGTGGATCTGGGGGCTGATCGTCGTCGCCGGCCTCGGCGCGGCGGTGCGGCTGATGTGGCGGTTCCCGTGGCCCGAAACCGGGGCGGCGATGGCGGCGATGCACCCGCTGCTGCTGCTGGCCGCGCTCGGGGTGAACCTGCTGTCCCCGCTCGCCAAGGGCTGGGCCTGGCACTTGCTGCTCCTGCCGGTCGCGCCGCACCGCTGGCGCTCGGCGCAGGAGGCGACGCTCGTCGGATCCGCAATCAACTCCATCAGCATGGGCGTGACCGGAGACGCCGCGCGCGTGACGCTGCTGGTGCGGCGCGAGGCGGTACCCGTGAGAACGACGGTGTTGTCGGTGGCGTGGACGCGCGTCGTGGAAGGCGTGGGACTGGCACTCTTCCTGGTCCTGGCCCCCTTGCTCATTCGTCTCCCGGCACCACTGCGCGGGCTGCAGCTGGGGGCCGCGGTCGCATTGGCGACGGTGTTCGCCCTGTCACGCTTCGGACGATGGGCCCGCTTGATCGCTCGGCTCCCGCGTGTCTTGCGGGACCCCGTCGCGGTCCTCGCCCGCATGAGCGTGGGAACGCGGCTCCTGGCCCCGGTACTGTTCACCCTGGCGAACTGGATCGTCCAATGGGCGACGTATGATCTGGTGCTTCGGGCAGCTGGGTTGGGGCTCCCGGTCGCTGCGTCGCTCACGGCGCTGTTGGCAGTAAACATCGGCGGGATCGGCAGGCTCACGCCCGGGAACCTGGGGGTGACACAGGCGGCCGTGGTTGGAGCGCTGCTGCCCTTTGGTGTGGCGCCGGAGCGGGCCGTCGCCGCCGGCCTGGCCCTGCAGGCCGTTCAGGTGTTGCCGGTGCTTGGCCTGGCCGCGGCCCTGGTGGGGTGGTCCGGGCTGCGCCGGCTGACGGCGGCCACAGCGGAAGAAAAGGACGCTTTTCGGGCGGCGGCCTAGAGCTCGACCTGGGCTCCCACTTCGAACACCTGGGTCGAAGGGATCTGGAAGAACGCCGTTGCCCGGAGCGCGTTGCGCGACATGAACGCGAACAGCCGCTCTCGCCACCGTGCCATTCCCGGGCGATCGGTCGACACCAACTCCTCACGGCCGAGAAAGAACGTCGTCCCCTCGAGCGGGATCATGAGGCGCCGCTCCTTACATCCGGCGATGATATCCAGGATGTTGGGGTCCTCCATGAAGCCGTACCGCGCCGTGACGCTGTGGAATCCCTTCCCCATATGCTTCACCGTCACGCGCTCGGCCTGCGCAACGTGGGGGACCTCCTCGGTCACCACAGTGAGAAACACCACACGCTCGTGCAAGACCTTGTTGTGCGCGAGGTTGTGCACCAGCGCCGGCGGCGTCCCGCCCGGGTTGCCAGACATGAACACCGCCACCCCCGGTACACGGAGCGGGGGGTCCGCCGCCAGGTCGGCCATCAGAATGTTCAGCGGCACCGATTTTTCCTGGAGACGCTTGGAGAGAATCTGCCGCCCGGTCTTCCAAGTAGCCATGAGGGTGTAAACACCCGCCGCGATCAACAGCGGGAGCCATCCGCCTTGCGGGATCTTGACGAGGTTGGCGCCGAAGAACGACAAGTCGATGAGCAGGAACGCGCTGGCCAGTAGCGTGGCGCGCCAGGGGCTCCAGCCCCACACTTCACGGCTCACGACGTGTAGCAGCAGCGTCGTGATCACCATTGTGCTCGTCACGGCGACCCCGTACGCACCCGCTAGGCCCGTCGAGGAGCGGAACCCGAGGACCACGGCGATCGTCGCCAGCATCAGCCACCAATTGACCGACGGGATGAAGATCTGGCCGATCTCCACCGACGAGGTGTGCTCGATCGAGACGCGGGGACAGTAACCGAGTTGCACCGCCTGCCGGGTGAGCGAGAACGCGCCGGAGATAACCGCCTGCGACGCGATGACCGCGGCGGCGGTCGCCAGCACCACCATCGGGTACAGCGCCCACGGAGGCGCCAGATGGAAAAACAGATTCTCGGCTGCGCTCGGGTCCCGCAGGAGCAGCGCCCCCTGCCCGAAATAGTTGAGTAACAGGGCGGGCAACACCAGGGCGAACCAGACGAGCCGGATCGGTCGAGCTCCGAAATGGCCCATGTCGGCATACAGCGCTTCGGCGCCGGTGAGGATCAGGAACACA
>JBGPIW010000348.1:0-3508 GCA_041485045.1 Gemmatimonadota bacterium
CCGTACTCCGCCAGGAGCGTGTAGGCGTCGGCAAGTCCGGCGTGGGCCAGGGCGTAGTTCGGATCGAGCGCGAGCGCCTGGTTGAAGCAGTCGACGGCGTGCTTCAACCCCAGTCCGCGCTGGGCCCAGAAGTACCGTCCCTTCAGGTAGAGATGGTACGCGTCGAGGTTCGCCGTGGCCGGCGTGACGAGCGGCCCTCCGCTCGTCGCCAGGAAGGTGACCTGGAGCCGGTCGGCGATCGCTTTCCCGATCTCGTCCTGGAGGGCGAATACGTCCGTCATCTCGCGGTCGTAGCGTTCCGACCAGAGCTGATACCCGTCGGCGACGTTGATGAGCTGCACGGTGACCCGCAGGCGGCTGCCGGCTTTCCGGACACTGCCTTCCAGCACGGTCGCCACTTTCAACTTCGCGCCGACCTCCGCGAGATCGACCGCCTTGCCGCGAAACGCGAACGACGACGTCCGCGCCGCGACCTTCAGCCCCGGTATCCGGGCGAGCGCATTGCTGATTTCCTCGGTGATCCCGTCGCTGAAGTATTCAGTCTCCGGATCGGGGTTTGCAAACGGCAGAACGGCGATGGAGTCCTCGTACGCGCTATCGGCGATCGGCGACTCCCGGGACACGAGCGCTTCTGCGAACTGGGCGGTGGTCGCGAACCGGTCGGCAGGCACTTTGGCGAGGGCTCGCAGAATGGCCCGCTCCACCTCCGGAGGGACCATGTCCCGCACGGTCCGGAGGGACGGGACCGGCTCCAGCAATTGCCGTGCGAGGATCGCCTGCGCCGACCAGCCGAGGAACGGCCGGTCGCCGCCGAGCATTTCGTAGAGCATGCACGCGAGGCTATACGTGTCACTGCGGCCATCGACGGACGCGCCGTGCTCCACCTGCTCAGGACTCATGTAGCCCGGCGTTCCGATGAGCGTCCCGGTCCCCGTCAACACGTCGCCGCCGGCCGTCGAGATCGCCCGCGCGATCCCGAAATCGCTCACCATAGCGTGACCGGCCTGGAAGAGAATGTTCTCCGGCTTGATGTCCCGGTGGACCACGCCCAGGCTGTGGGCGTAGGCGAGGGCGTCGGCCACTTCACAGGCGATCCGGATGGCATCCGCAATCGGAAGCTGTCGCTCGCGCTGTAAGCGGTCGCGCAGCGTTTCGCCCTCGATGTACGGCATCACATAGAAGAGCAAGCCGTCGGCTTGGTCGGAATCGAACAACGGCAGGATGTGCGGGTGGGTGAGGCTGGCGGCGGTCTTGATCTCCCGCAAGAAGCGCTCGACGCCGATGGCGGAGGCGAGCTCCTCGTTGAGGACCTTGATGGCCACTCGGCGCGGGTTCTTGAGGTCGCGCGCGATGTAGACCGTGGCCATCCCCCCCCGCCCGGCTTCGCCTTCGATCCGGTAGCGGTCCGCCAGCGCTGCGGAGAGTCGCTCCTGGACGGCGACCATGGCGCGGGAACATACGGGCGTACCGAACCGGGGACCAGTACGGCGCGATCGTTCCAGAAGCCGGCGCTCGCCACTGGGTGGGCGACCCGGTGGGACCGAGGATCGCTCCCACAATCTTGCCGAATCCCTCCCCCGGCACGATGATTCGACCAACAGTATGCCGCCGAGCCTGCGCGACACCGCGGTCGGGCTGTTGCTCCTCACACTGCTGGTGAGATCCATCGGAGCACAGTGCCCCGACGGCTCCCCACCGCCGTGCGCCGGATGGTCACGCCGAGCAATCGCAGCCTCGCCGCCCCCGGCGGCACGCGACCGCGCCCGAATGTTTCTTGTCTTGCCATTCCGGAACCTGTCGCCGCCCACCGAGAACCAGTGGCTGATCGAGGCGTCGCCCACGATGCTGGCGGACGCGCTCGGGCAGTGGGCGGAGGTAAGCGTCGTCTCCGACGAACGGCTCTATCCCGCTCTGCGCCGAAACGGACTTCGGCCCGGTGACGTGATGGATCTCGCTCGCATCCGACGCGTGGCGGCGGAGACGGGTGGGTGGACGGCCGTCACTGGCGAAGTTGTCGCCGTGGGGGACGGGATACGCATCAACGCTCGGGCGTACGACATCGTGACTGAGCGCTTGGTGGCCCGCTCGACCGTGGAAGTCCGCGCGAAAGACGACATCAGGGGCGCGTACGCGCAAATCGCCACGACGCTGCTGCGGGTCGCCGGGCTCGAGCACGCGACCGCAGATCTGCTGGCGGCCACAACGAACTCTCTGGAGGCGTACCAAGCGTACCTGCGCGGCATGGCCCACATGAACCGTGCGGAGTACCGGCGCGCCCGCACCGCACTGGTGGAGGCGGTGGGCATCGACAGCACTTTCGCTCAGGCGTACGCCAAACTCGCGGAGGTGTCTCTCCTCGCATTCTCGGTGCTCGATCCCAACAATCCGGCCTACGGGTATGCCGACCGGGCCGCGACCCTGAGCAGCCGATTGCCGCCACGGGCGGGGAGTCACGTACGCGCGCTGCACAGCCTGCTGAACGCGGACTTCACCGCGGCGCGCAAGGAGTTAGAGCACCTGGTCGCCCAGGATTCCAACGACGTGGACGCGCTCGAGACCCTGGCGAGCCTGGAGTTCCTCGACCCGCTACTGCTCTCCACGCCGGCGGGCGAAAAGCGCCGCGGGTCGCTCAACGCGGCGGTCCAGCTGGCACGGCGTGTACTCGACCTCGACCCCTCGCGGCACGGCGCGTATCAGGGACTGGTGGCGATCTACTCCCTCGCCGCCGGGCAGCCGCCGGGGGCGGTGGCCGGCTACCGCCGCGAATTGCCACGCCCGGTGCGGAGCTCGGTCCGCGCGTGGTGCAGCTGCGACTTGGGGCTGGCGGGGCTGCCGGGTGGTCGCGACTCGGTACCCCAACACGCCCCTTCCGACCCGGACCGGATGCTGGTGCCGCTGCTTCAGGACTCGCTCGTACTCGTCCCGCTCGACTCCTTTGCGGCGATCGCGCCGGAGTCCGTGTCGGCCTCCCGAGCCCGCGCGCGGGCCGCGGCCCTCGCGTGGGCCCGACGCTGGCTCGCCGCCGGACCAGCGGAAGCGGAAGCGCACCGCGCCGCGGCCCGGGTATTCGAGCTCGACGGCACGCTGCAGGCTGCGCTCCGCGAGCTCGACGTGGCGGACTCGCTCGGCTTGGAAATGGAAGCGGAAGCCGTGGGGGCACGACGCATGATTCTGCTTGGCGAGCTGGGCCGGCTCGCTGAAGCGCGCGAGATTGCGGACTCCTTGTGGCGGGTCGGCTATTTCGGGGGTGAGCTCTTTGCCACCGTGCCGGCCATGACGGAGGCGTACGCATGGGCCACGAATCTGTACGCTGCGGCCGGAGAGTTCGCGCGCGTGCGGGCGGCGCTCGCGGCGTTCAGCGCCCGCCTGGCCATGGAGCTCGAGCCGGCTCCCGCCTACGCCAGGACAGTCGCGGTGTTGTCCGGATCGACGTCTGGGCCGTTACCCTCTGTCGTGATCCCCGCGAGCCTTCGCATGGTCGTCCGGGATTCGCTGAGCGCCGAGCAGA
>JBGPIW010000349.1:0-3501 GCA_041485045.1 Gemmatimonadota bacterium
CGCTCGCCACGGCGGCGCGCGCGGTGGGGTTGCAGGTGATCGGTGCCTGACGTCGCCTCACGCCTCACCACCGCCCTGGCCGACCGCTACCGCATCGAGCGTGAGCTGGGGCAAGGTGGCATGGCGACCGTCTATCTCGCCCGGGACCTCAAGCATGACCGGGAGGTTGCCCTCAAGGTGCTCCGGCCCGAGCTCGCCGCAGTGCTTGGGGCCGATCGGTTTCTCAACGAGGTGCGCATCACCGCGCGCCTCGATCATCCCCACATCCTCACGCTGATCGATTCCGGGGAATCGGACACCTTCCTCTGGTACGTCCTGCCTTACATCCGTGGCGAGTCGCTGCGCGCCAAGCTCGAGCGCGAGCGGCAGCTGGGACTCGAGGACGCGCTGGCGATCACGCGCCAGGTCGCGAGCGCGCTCGATTACGCGCACCAGCACGGCGTCATCCATCGCGACATCAAGCCGGAGAATATTCTGTTCCACGAAGGCGAGGCGATGCTGGCCGATTTCGGCATCGCGCTCGCGGTCAAGGAGGCGGGCGGCAACCGTCTCACCGAGACGGGATTGTCGTTAGGCACCCCACAGTACATGAGCCCGGAGCAGGCCACAGGCGACCGCCAGGTCGATGCGCGGTCGGATGTGTATTCGCTGGCTGCCGTGCTGTACGAGATGCTGGCGGGAGAGCCGCCGGTGACGGGCCCGACCGCGCAGGCCATGATCGCCAAACTGTTGACCGAGCGGCCCACCCGGCTACGGGTGGTTCGCGACAGCGTACCGGAAGGCGTCGACGTCGCCGTCGCCAAGGCGCTGGCGAAGACACCCGCCGATCGGTTCTCGACCGCTGGGGATTTCCTGGCGGCGCTCCAGCACGCGATGGCAGCGGCGCCGCCGTCCACCATGACCTGGCGCCGCAGCAACGTCTTGGTTGGAGTCGCCGCTGTGATCGCCGTTGCCGTTCTGGCGTTCGGCGCCTTGCGCCTGCTACGTCCTCGGCCGCCGGGTTTCGCGCTCGGCCGCTCGGAGCAGCTCACCGCCGACCCGGGCCTCGAGATTCAGCCCTCGCTCTCCCCCGACGGGAAGATCGTCGCGTACGCCGCGGGCAACGCCACGCGGATGCGGATCTTCATTCGGCCGGTGGGCGGGGGCCGCACGCTTGCCTTGACGGACGATTCCACGGTCGTCGAAGCACAGCCACGCTGGTCGCCGGACGGCAACAGCGTGCTGTTTTTGGCACGCGGTGGTGTCTCGGTCGCGTCGGCACTGGGCGGCGCGTCACGGCCCGTGGTGCCGGCGTCGGCCACCAGCGCTGTCTCCACCGCGACGTGGTCTCCGGATGGCCGCGAGATCGCGTTCGTCCGCGCCGAATCCTTGCTCGTGGCTCCGGTCGACGGCGGCCCGGCGCGCCTCGTGGCGACCACGTTCGACCTGCACTCCTGCACCTGGTCACCCGCCCGGAAATGGATCGCGTGCGTCACCTTGAATTCCGAGTCAGTGCTGCCTGGCACGACGTTCGGCAATCTGGCACCGAGCGCCATCTTGCTCTTTCCAGCCGCGGGCGGCGCTCCCATCCGCCTGGTGGAGGCACAAGCGTTCAACCAGAGTCCCGTCTGGACGCCCGACGGTGCTCGGCTGCTCTTCGTCTCCAATCGCGACGGTCCGCGCGATGTGTATACCATGTCGCTCTCGTCGTCCGGACGGTCGCGGGGACCATTGACGCGGCTCACCACCGGGCTCGGCGCGATATCGATTTCGCTGTCGGCGGACGGCCGGCGGCTGGCGTACGCCGTGTATTCGGCTCGGGCCAACATCTGGTCGCTGCCCATCCCTGCGGGCGCCCCGATCACCGCGGACCGCGCGATCCCGGTCACGAGTGGCACCCAGGTGATCGAAGCGATGCACGTGTCGCTGGATGGTCGCTGGCTGCTGTACGATTCGGACCTGCGGGGCAACTCGGACATCTACCGTATTCCGGTGAACGGCGGTCCGGCCGAGCAGCTCACTGACGATCCGGCCGATGAATTCGCGCCGGACCTTTCGCCCGACGGCCGCGCGATCACGTATCACTCCTGGCGCACCGGCACACGCGACATCGAGGTCAAGCCGCTCGACGGCGGACCGGTGGAGCGCGTCACCGCGACGCCGGCCCAGGAGAGCTACCCGCGCTGGTCACCGGACGGACGAGCGATCGCATTCATCAACCAGGTGCCGCCGTTTTCGCTGTTGGTTACGCGGAAAGACAGCAGCGGGCGGTGGTCCACGCCTACGCTGATTGCCTCGAAGGCCGTGGGGGACGCCTGGTCTCCGGATGGCGGTTCCCTCGCCTTTGTCCAGGCCGAATCCGACAGGCGTGCCGGCCCCATCATGGTCGTGGCGGCCGACGGAGGCACCCCGCGCCGCGTGTTCGATCCCGCACCGACGGAACCACCGGTCGAACAGGCCGAGTGGAGTCCCGACGGTCGGACGCTGTACTTCAAGTCGCACGACGCTCAGGGGCGGGCGTCGTTTTGGGCGGTGAACGCCGCGGGCGGACATCCACGCCCGCTGGTCCGGTTCACCGACTTGAGCCGGCCGTCCTCGCGGCGGGACTTCGCGACGGATGGCAAGCGGCTCTATTTCGCGATTCAAGACCGCCAGAGCGACGTGTTCGTGGCTGAGCTGATAACGAAGTAAGCCTCGCCAATCCGGGTCTCCGGGCGCATCTTACCCCGCCGGTGACCGATTCCCCGAATGCCCTCCCTCGACTAACTGCCGCCCTCGCCGACCGCTACCGCATCGAGCGGGAACTGGGCGCGGGCGGTATGGCCACCGTCTACCTCGCCCAGGACCTGAAGCACCACCGCAAGGTGGCGTTGAAGGTGTTGCGCGCCGAGCTGGCCGCGACCATGGGCGCCGAGCGGTTCAGCCGCGAGATCGAGGTCGCCGCCCAATTGCAGCACCCCCACATCCTGCCGTTGCTCGATTCGGGTGAGGCCGGCGGCTTCTACTACTACGCGATGCCCTACGTGGAAGGCGAGTCGCTGCGGGAGCGGCTCGCGCATCGGGGCGAGCTGCCGGTGCACGAGGCGGTGAAGATCCTGATCGAGGTCACCGACGCTCTGGCGCACGCTCACGCGCACGGCGTCGTGCACCGCGACATCAAGCCGGACAACGTCATGCTGTCGGGCCGGCACGCGCTGGTGACCGACTTCGGCGTCGCCAAGGCCGTGAGCGAGGCCACCGGCGCGCACACGCTGACCTCCGTCGGCATCGCGCTGGGAACACCCGCCTACATGGCGCCGGAGCAGGCCGCGGCGGATCCGAATCTCGATCACCGCGTGGACCTCTACGCCGTGGGCGTGCTCGGCTACGAGCTGCTGACCGGACGCCCACCGTTTTCCGGGCTCACGCCGCAGGAAACGCTCGCGGCGCACGTCACTCGAGCTCCGGAGCCGGTGGAGACGCGGCGGCCCGGCATTTCGCCGGCCCTGTCGGCCGTCCTGATGAAGTGTCTGGCGAAACGGC
>JBGPIW010000350.1:0-3471 GCA_041485045.1 Gemmatimonadota bacterium
ATCGGCTTCGCCGCGGCGATACACGATCGTCGCCTCGACGGCGCCGAGCCGCTTCGCCTGCGTGACGGCGTCGATCGCCGTGTTGCCGGCGCCGATGACCACGACGCGCCGGCCGACCTGGGTCTCGCGGTACGGGTGGGATTTCAGGTGCGCGATGAACGCCAACGCGTCGACCACGCCCACCAGCGACTCGCCGGGAATACCGAGCCGCTTGGTCAGCCCCAGTCCTACGCCGACGAACACCGCGTCGTAGTCGGCGAGGAGGGAGTCGAATGAGACGTCGCGGCCGATCGTAACTCCGGTGCGGAGCTCGACGCCCAGGTCCAGGATGTCCTGCACTTCAGCCAGCGCCACGGCGGGGGTCAGCTTGTATTCGGCGATCCCGAAGGTATTGAGCCCGCCGGGCTGGTGCTGTGCCTCGAACACGGTGACCGCGTAGCCCCAGCGCGCCAGGTCGCGTGCGCAGGAGAGCCCTGACGGACCGGCACCCACGACGGCGACCCGCTTGCCGTTGGACGGTCCCGCCTGGAACAGCCGAACGCGATGCTCGAGGACGTAGTCCGTGGCATGGCGCTGCAGCAGCGCGATCTTGATCGGCTGCTCGTCCCGTTGGTTCAGCACGCACGCCCCTTCGCACAGCACCTCGACCGGGCACGCCCGGGCGCAGGAGTGGCCGAAGGGGTTGGCCTCGAGGATGACTCGGGCCGAGCCGCGCAGGTTGCCGGTCGCGATCTTCTTGATGAAGGCCGGCACGTCGATGAGCGTGGGGCAGGCGGCCGTGCATGGGGCGTCGTAACAGAAAAGGCAGGTGTTCGCTTCGAGCAGCGCCGCGTCGGCCGTGAGCGGCGGCGCGATCTCGGCGAAGTTCCGCGTGAGCTCTTCGTCTGTCAGCAGGGTCGTATGGTGGGGATGGGTCACGCCCGGCTCCTTGCTCCCTGCGCTTTCATGCCGGCGAGATAAACGATTGCCGCGAGCCCGAACCCGACGAACCACGCCCAGTTGTACAGTCGTCCAAAAAACAACGTGGTCGCATGCCCCGACACCGCCGCCATGAATCCCGGCAGGTTCGGCAGCACGCCGATCACGAGCGCTCCGATCGCGATCCAGTTGACACCGCGCCGGTACTCGTACGCACCACCACGGCGATACAGGTCATCCACCTCCAGCCCTCCGCCGCGGATCACGAAGTAGTCGGCGATCATGATGCCCGCGATCGGCCCGAGCAGGGCGCCATAGCCGATCAGCCAGGTGAAGAGGTAGGCGGCCGCGTCGTTATACAGGCGCCAGGGGAGCATCACGATGCCGATCACCGCCGTAATCATCGCCCCCATCTTGAACGAGATGCGGCTCGGGGCCAGGTTCGAGAACCCGTTGGCGGGGGCCACGATGTTGGCGGCGATGTTGGTGGTGAGCGTCGCGACCGAGAGGCCCGCCATGGACAGCATGATCATGAGCGGCCCGCCGATCCGCGCCAGGAGCGCGACGGGATCCGCGATGCGCGTCCCGAAAATGACGGCCGTGGCGCTCGTCACCGCCGCGCCGATGAAGGCGAACAGCGCCATCGTCCCGGGAAGGCCCACCGCCTGTCCGATCACCTGGTCGCGCTGGCTGCGCGCGAAGCGGGAGAAGTCGGGGATCGAGAGCGCCATCGTTCCCCAGAACGCCACCGCGGAGGTGAGCCCGGCCCCGAATACGCCGCCCAGTCCCCCCGTCCGCCCGACCGCGACCGTATGGGAGTCCTTTAGGGCCTGGCCGCCCGCGTTTTCCAGCATCGGGCCAATGCCGCCGGCGCGTACCAACGCCCAGACGAAGAGCGCCACCCCCACGACGAGCAGGAACGGCGAGCCCCACGTCTCGAGAAACTTGATCGAGTCCATCCCCCGCAGCACGATCCAGACGTTGATCCCCCAGAACAGCATGAAGCAGAGGAACTCCCCAGTTCCGAGGCCCACGAACCCGGGCAGAAAGCCCGGCAGCGTGGCGATGCCGGGCCAGAGGACTTCGAGCAGCTTGTAGATCGCCCAACCGCCGATCCAGGTCTGGATACCGAACCAGCCGCAGGCGACGAGGCTGCGCAAGAGCGCCGGCACGTTGGCGCCGAGGACGCCGAAGGAGGCCCGCGCCAACACGGGGAACGGGATACCGTAGCGCGTGCCGGCGTGGGAATTGAGTGCGATCGGGACCAAGACCACGAGATTGCCCAGGATCACGGCTCCGACCGCCGCCTGCCACGTCCACCCGCTGTCCACCAGATTCGAGGCGAGGGTGTAGGTCGGGATGCAGATCGCCATCCCGATCCACAGCGCGGCGATGTGCCACCAGTTCCAGGTGCGCCGCTCGGGGCCGACCGGGGCCAAATCCGCGTTGATGAGGCTAGGATCGTGCGTCGCGATTTCGCTCATAGTGCCTTCGCTGATAGCCGATAGCAGATAGCGTCAGTGCGTCGGCTCCCGCGCGAGGAACTGCCCCCGCCCGATCGTGCCCACAAACTTGCCGTCCCGCGCCTGTACCGCGCCGCGCACCGTGACCACGCTGGCTCGGCCGATCCGCTGCCACCCTTCGTACGCGTTGTAATCGACGTTGGAGTGGCTCTCGGCCTTCGAGAAGGTCCCGCGAAACGCCGGGTCGTAGACCACGAGATCGGCGTCGCTGCCGATCCGGATGGCGCCTTTGCGCGGATAGAGGCCGAACAGCCGGGCCGCCTGCGTGCTGCAGGCGTCCACGAGGGCGTGCAAATCGAGGCGCTCGGCGCACACGCCGTAGGTGTGCATCAGATCCACCCGCTCCTGCACGCTCGGGATGCCGTTGGGGATCAGGGTGAACGCCGTGCGTCCCATCTCCTTCTGCTCCCGGAACCTGAAGGGGGCATGGTCGGTCGCGACGGTGCTGATGGCGCGGGACTTTACCCCGTTCCAGAGCACCTCCTGATTCGCTTTGTGGCGCAGCGGCGGCGACATCACGTACTTGGCGCCCTCGAAATCGGGCCGCGCGGCGTAGCTCTCGTCCAGCACGAGGTGCGGGATCACCGATTCGATCCACACGTTGACGCCGCGATAGCGCGCGGCGAGCCCCGCCCGGACGGCGGCGTCGCACGACGTGTGCACCGTATAGACGTGCGTCCCCAGCAGCTCGGCAAAGGCGCACAGGTGGTGCACGCCGTCGGCCTCGACGACGGGCGGGCGCGACGGTCCGTGCCATTCGGGGCCGGTGTGGCCGGCGGCGAGCAAGGATTTCTGCAGCGCGTCGATGGCGTCGGCGTTCTCGCAATGGGCCGTGACGATCACCCCGAGCTCGCGCGCCAGCTTCATCGCGGCGAACAAGTGCTCGTCCGAGAGGTTGAGCGCGCCCTTGTAGGCCAGGAACACCTTGAACGACGCCACGCCCGCGCCCACGATCTTGCGGAACTGATCGCGCACGTGGTCCTCGAAGCGCACCACCGACATGTGGAAGGTGTAATCCACCGCCGCCAGG
>JBGPIW010000351.1:0-3469 GCA_041485045.1 Gemmatimonadota bacterium
CTCGACATCTTCGCGACCCGGGCCCGCAGCGCGGAAGCGAAGATGCAGGTGGAGCTCGCGCAGCTCGAGTACCTGCTGCCGCGGCTCAGGCGTATGTGGGCCCACCTCTCCCGGATCCGCGGTGGCATCGGACTCCGCGGCCCGGGCGAAACGCAGCTGGAAACCGACCGGCGGGCCATCCGCCGGAAAATCTCCGTGCTGCGCCGACGCCTCGAGGACGTGGCGGAGCATCGCGCCAATCAACGGCAAGGGCGACGGGACTTGCCGCACGCGGTCCTCCTCGGCTACACCAACGCCGGCAAGTCGAGTCTTCTGCGGGCGCTGTCGGGGACCGAGGTGTTCGTCGAGGACCGGCTGTTCGCCACGCTGGACACCCTGACCCGCGAAATCGACGTCGATGACGGCTACCGGTTCCGGCTGAGCGATACTGTGGGATTCATCCGCAAGCTGCCGCACCACCTCGTCGCCTCGTTCCGGGCGACGCTGGAGGAGGCGCGCGCGGCGGATCTGTTGCTGCATGTGATCGACGCCGCCCACCCTACGTGGGAGGAGCAGGTCGACGTGGTGGAAGCCGTGCTGGAGGACATGGGCCTGTACGCTCCAGGTCCGGGCGAACACGCCTCGCGGGCAGCGGAGCGCAAGCGGGTGATCCACGTGTTCAACAAGGCCGATCTCCTTCCCGACCCCGCGGCGTTACTCGCCCAGGTGCGGGAGCGCTATCCCCACGCCGTCCTCACGAGTGCCGGGATCGACGGCCGGCCCCCTGGGGTCGCCGCGTTGCGCGCCGCGCTCCACACATCGGCGCAGGCGTTACGGCCGGTCGCGCGCGTCCGGGTGCCGCTCGGCGACGGCCGGCTCCTCGCGGAGCTGCACCGGGAGACGGAGGTGCTGCAGGAGACACACACGGACGGTGTGGTGGAGGTCACCGCCCGTATCGAAGCCCGCATGCTCGGCAGGCTGCGCCGTGACGGTGTCGAAGTGCTCTTCGGGGACGCACGGCACGGCGGTGCGGAGCGCAAGCACGAGTGAGCCTCCGGCGGCTCTGGGTGGTTGCGTGTGCGGCGTGCAGCACCGCGCGGATGGGGCCCGGGCCGGGACCGAGCGACTCCGCCGCCTTGCACCTCGTCACCGCGGCGCTGGACGCGCCGCTGTTCGTCACCGCTCCCCCCGGCGATACGACGCGGCTCTTCGTGGTGGAGCAGGGCGGGCGCATCCGCATCGTCCGTCACGACACCCTTCTGCCGGACCCGTTTCTCGACGTATCCAGGCACATCGTTTCCGGTGGCGAGCAGGGGCTGTTGAGTCTCGCGTTTCATCCGTCCTATGCTCAAAACGGACGGTTCTACGTGTACTTCACCGGCTCGCACGGCGACACGAGGGTCGTGCGGTACCTGGTGAGCGCCGATCCCGCAGTGGGGGATTCCACCTCGGGCGACACGATCCTCGCCTTCCCGCAACCGTTCTCCAATCACAACGGGGGTCTGTTGCTGTTCGGGCCGGACGGCAAACTGTACGTCGGCCTGGGGGACGGAGGATCCGGCGGCGACCCGCTCGGCAACGGGCAGAGTCTGGGCACCGTGCTGGGCAAGATCCTGCGGCTCGACGTCGATCTGCCCGCGCCCTACATCCCGGCTGACAACCCGTTCGCGGGGATGGCGGGCGCCCGAGGGGAGATCTGGTTGTACGGCCTCCGCAATCCGTGGCGCTTCTCCTTCGATCGCTCGACCGGGGACCTGTATATCGCCGACGTGGGACAAAACGCGTGGGAAGAAGTGGATGTGCTCGCCTCCGGGAGTCCGGGCGGGCAAAACCTGGGCTGGAATGTGATGGAAGGCGATCACTGTTATGCAGCGTCGAGCTGCAACCGGACCGGTCTCGTGTTCCCTGAGACGGAGTACGGCCACGGGGAAGGTTGCTCGGTAACGGGGGGGTATGTCTCCCGGAGCGGCCGTGTCCCCATACTGCAGGGGCTCTACCTCTATGGGGACTACTGCAGCGGATGGGTGCGTTCGTTCCGCTATGCCGGCGGGCAGGCGACTGAGGCCCGCGACTGGCCGGCGCTCGCGGTGGGCGGCGGGCTGAGCTCGTTCGGCGAAGACTCCAAGGGCGACGTGTATCTCACCACGCTGTCGGGCACCCTCTACCGGATCGTCGCCCACCCGTAGCACACGTCATGGCATCCGACCCGCCGATGCGTGACGGTCCTCACACAACTTCAGCCGAGATGATTCACGCGGAACCCGTCTTTGCGGGCGGGGGTACGCGCGCCTGCAGTACCCGATTCCGTGTGATCCTGGTCGCCGGATCATCGTAGGCGCCCGCCGCCGGGATCGAACATGACCACTTAAATCGCTGCTCAGAGCATAGCCGCCGAAAGACGGTGACGCAGAGTTACGGGGCTATCGCGGGGTCTCCCGCCACGCCGGCCGGGCCGCCAGCGCTTCGACACGAGTCGTCGAGCCGGGCGGCCCGTCTCATTTCCTCGGACGTGGGGGAGGCATCCCATGCACCATCACCACGCACGCGCGCGTGGGCCAGTGGCGTTGCGATACTGGCTGCGCGCCGCGGTCCTGCTCGTTGCAGGCTGCACAACCCGGGACCAGCAGCCGAGCGGTCCCGCCGGTGTGACCCAAGTCATCATCACTCCCAGTCACATGACGATCGCCGCCGGCGCGACGCAGCAATTCAGCGCGTACGGTCGGAACCCCGCGGGAGACAGCGTCGCGGTTGCCGTCGTTTTCAGCGCCACCGGCGGGGTGATCACCCCTGGCGGTCTCTTTACCGCGGGATCCCTCGCCGGCGGGTTCGCGGTGATGGTCACGGAGCAGGGCGGCGTGCTCGCCGACACGGCCGACGTCACCGTCACCGTCACTGGACCGCCGATCCTCGTCCAAGTGGTCCTGCAGCCGTCGTCGGCATCGCTGGCCCCGGGGGCGACGCGGCAATTCGCGGTCTACGGACGGATGTCGAACGGGGATTCGGTCGCCGTCGGCGTGGCCTACGACGCCACTGGTGGAACCATCACTCCCGCCGGGCTCTACGCCGCGGGCCGGACGACCGGCAGCTATCGCGTGATCGCCACCGATACGGGGGGCGCGTACGCCGATACCGCGAGCGTCATGATCGCGACCGTCACGGGCGGGGAATTGGTATTCGTCGGCGCCGGCGACATCTCCGATTGCGGCAACGACAATGACGAGGCCACGGCGACCCTGCTCGACGGGATCGCGGGCACCGTCTACACGCTCGGCGACAACGTGTACTCGAGCGGAACGGCCGCACAGTTCGCCCAGTGTTACGACCCCACGTGGGGTCGACACAAGGCGCGCACCAGGCCGGCGCCCGGCAATCACGACTACAACACCAGCGGTGCGACGGGCTACTACGGCTACTTCGGCGACCGCGCCGGCCCGTCGGGCCAGGGCTACTACAGCTTCGATCAGGGCGACTGGCACATCGTCTCGCTCAA
>JBGPIW010000352.1:0-3451 GCA_041485045.1 Gemmatimonadota bacterium
CGCCGCCGACTTGACGCCCGACATCCGCTCGGCGTCGCGCAGCGCGGCGGTCACCGAGCGCACCGTTTCCTCGATGTCGCGGACCACGCCGCGGCGCACGCCGCTGTTCTTCGCGAGCCCCACCCCCAGCACCTTGGCGAGCGGGGATCGGGGAAGATCGCCCACGACCTCTGCGATCACGGCACACGTCTTCGTGCTTCCGAGATCGAGCCCGGCCACCAATCGGCGATCGCGCGTCATGCGCCCGCTCCCGCGGCGCGGCGCACCACGATCTGACCGGCGTAGCGCGCGTCGAGCTCCGCGTAAGGTCGCGAACGCGCCGCGAGGTCGTTGGCGACCAGCACGACCGCCCGAATGATCTCCGGGCCGGCGTCGCGCGCCATCAGCACGCGCCGCGACGGGGCGCCGAGCTGGAGCACCACGTCGCCGCGGGAGGCACGGGCAGCGGTAATCTCCTCGAACAACGTCGGATCCACGGACTGCACCAGCGCCAGCACGCCCACCAGCGCCGAGTCTGCCGTCGCGACGACCGGCAGATCGACCGGCACCCGAGAGGGATCGTAGGGCAGCGCGTGCCCGCCGCCATCCACCACCATGAGCGGCCCACCATCGGTGCCGGGCACGAGCGCGACAGGTTCGACCTCACGCACGATCACCTTGAGTGCCCCGGGCAAGCGGCGCACCACGCGGGCATCGGCGATACCCGGCAGCGCCCGCAGGCGCTCCGTCAACGCGTCGGGGTCGTCGAACACACTCGCCCCCGGCGCGAGATGCAGGGCGCCGATCACCGCCGCCGGGGCCGAATAGCGCACCCCGACCAGCTCGATCTGCCGCACCCGGAAGAATCCCGCGTGACGCAGCAGCCGCGGCAGGATGAGCCAAGCGCCGACCACGAGGCCAACGCCGATCAGGATGCGCCGGCCGAGCGGCTTCAACGATCCCCCGCCGTGCGTTGCCCGAGCAAGGCCAGCAGCTCGGGACCGGTGCGCGTGACGTCGCCCGCCCCCAGTGTGAACACCACGTCTCCCGGCCGCACGGCGCGCGCCAGGCGTCCCGCCAGCGCCGCCCGATCGGGGACCGTCTCCGCGCTGCGTCCCGCGGCTCGCGCTCCCGCCGCCACCAACTCGGAGGTCACGCCGGGCAATGGCTGCTCCCGCGCCGCGTAGACGGGGGCGAGAAACACGACGTCCGCCGCCGCGAGCTCCCGGCCCAGCGCGTCACCGTGGAGCGCCGTGCGGGAGTACAGGTGGGGCTGGAAGACCGCGAGCACTCGGCGTCCCGGGAACGCCTGCCGCGCCGCGGCGAGCGTGGCCCGCACTTCGGTCGGATGGTGCGCGTAATCGTCCACCACCGTCACTCCCGCGGCTTCCCCCACGCGCTCGAAGCGGCGCGCCGCCCCGGTGAACGCCGCCAGCGCCGTCACCGCGAGCGCGAGATCGGCGTCGAGCGCGGCGACCGCCCCGAGCGCTGCGGCCGCGTTGCGCACGTTGTGGAGTCCCGGCACCGAAAGTCGCAGCGACACGGTGCGGCCGCCCGGCAGCGCGAGGCGGGCCCGCGAGCCGGTCGGCGCGAGATCCACGTCGCTGATGCGGATGTCCGCTTCCGCCGTCGTTCCCACCCGCCACACCGGACCCGCGAGCGCGGCGGCGACGCGCGCGGCGCCCGGATCGTCCGCGCCGACGATCGCACGCGTCGCGGGCGCGGCGAACTGCACGAACGCGCGCTCCAGCTCGGCCGTGCTGCCGCCGTAGCATTCCAGGTGATCGGCTTCGACGTTGTTGATCACCGCCACCGTGGGTGCGAGAGAGAGGAAGGACTTGTCGAACTCGTCCGCTTCGACGACATACAGCGATGTTCCGCCGATGCGCGCGTTGCCACCCCAGGCGGCGATGCGCCCGCCCACGAGGCCCGTGGGATCCCGCCCCGCCGCCGCGAGCGCCTGGGTGCACATCGCGGTGGTCGTCGTCTTGCCGTGGGTGCCCGCGACCGCGACCACCGTGGCTCCGGCGACGACCGCACCCAACGCATCGGCGCGTCGCAGCACGGCGAGGCCCTGGGACCGGGCCCGGACCAGCTCCGGATGGTCGGTCGAGACCGCTGCCGTCACCACAACAGCTCGCGCGTCGTCCAAATGCGCCGGATCGTGCCCCTGCCAGACGGGCACACCGAGCGCTTCCAGGTCAGTAGCACCAGAAGTGTCGTTGTCACAACCAGTTATGGGCACCCCGCGGAGCTTGGCCAACAGCGCCAAGGCACTCATCCCCGCTCCGGCGATGCCCATGAAGTGGACGGGCCGGGAATCGCCGTCGGGTGCAAACAAGGTCATCTGTGGGAGGCTAATATAAGGATTTTACGCGACTTAGAAAAGAGCCGACCCCTACGAATCGATAAGTGTCAAAATATTTGACATGATCTCGGCTGCCGCGTTGGGCCGTCCGCGGGTGCGCGCCTTGGCCGCGAGAGCGGCGCGTTGCTCCGGGTGCTCGAGCAGCCGATGCACCAGCGCCGAGACGGTGCGACCCGAGAGATCGGACTCCTCCAACACCACTGCCGCTCCCGCGTCGGCGAGCGCGCGCGCGTTGTATCGCTGGTGATCGGCGGCCGCCGAAGGCAGCGGCACGAGCACGCTCGCTTTGCCCCACGCGCACACTTCGGCAACGGTCATCGCACCGGCGCGGCAGAACACGACGTCGGCCGCGCGATACGCCCGGGCCATCGGATCGAAGAACCCCTGGACGACGACGCGTCCGGGGACGGCGTAGCGCGCGAACGTGCTCGCGTGCACGGGGCCGGTGCCCCACAGCAGGTTGACGTCGCTCAACCCGTTGTGCTCCAGCGCGCCGGCAATGGAGTAGTTCAACGCCCGCGAGCCCTGGCTGCCGCCGAACACGAGCACCGTGGGGCGCTGCGACGCGAGACCGAACGCGGCGAGTGCCGTAGTGCGGTCATCGATCTCGGCGGGCGCCGGCGGACGGATCGGGTTGCCCAGCGCGAAGACCGCGGTGCGCACCCCCGGTCGCAGCCGCGCGGCGGCTTCCGGGAAGCCGAGAAAGATCTGTCGCGCGCGTCCCGCCAACCAGCGCGTGGCGAGCCCCGGCAGCGCGTTCTGCTCCTGGATCGCCGTCGGCAGACCGGCGCGTTGCGCGCGCCACACCACCGGCCCCGCGACGTACCCACCGGTGCCCACCACGAGAGCGGGGTGCTCGTCCGCCAGGACGCGGCCGATTGAGTACCACATGCGCCACACGACGAGCGGCCAACGCGCATTGCGCCACCATTGGTGGCGATAGATCGGCTCGATCGGCAGCAGGTAGTGGCGGAACGGGTAGCGCGGCAAGACGTCGCTTTCGATCCCCCGACGCGCCCCGATCAACACCGGCTCGGCATCCGGGCGCGCGTCGCGCAGCGCCTGCGCCAGCGCCAGCGCCGGCATCAGGTGGCCGCCGGTGCC
>JBGPIW010000353.1:0-3450 GCA_041485045.1 Gemmatimonadota bacterium
GCCGGTGGCACGGAAGGCCGGCGCGAGCGCAACGGTGGGACCGGATCGGTCAGCCGGCGCGCCAGCATCGCCTGGGCGGTCGGCCCGGGATATGGGATCTCTCCCGCCAGCATTTCGTAGAGCACGCACCCCAGGGAATACACGTCGCTGCGCCCGTCCAGCGTTCGTTCGCCCGTCGCCTGCTCGGGGCTCATGTACGCCGCCGTGCCGATCACCAGCCCCGTTTCCGTCAGCCGATCGCCCCCCGCGGCCGTGATCGCCCGGGCGATCCCGAAATCCGCCACGATCGCATGCCCCGACTCGAGCAGGATGTTCTCCGGCTTGATGTCGCGGTGCACCACCTCGTGGCTGTGCGCATAGCCGATGGCATCGGCGACCTCGCGCGCGATTTGCAAAGCCTCTGCGAGCGGCAGCTGGACCTCCCGCTCCAGTCGGTCGCGCAGGGACTCCCCTTCCACGTAGGGCATGACGAAGTAGAGCAAGCCGTCGGCTTCGCCCGAGTCGTACATCGGCAGGATGTGGGGATGGTGCAGCTGCGCGGCGATGGTGATCTCGCGCAAGAACCGCTCGGCGCCGACCGCGGCGGCGATCGCGGGCCGCAATACCTTGATGGCGACCTTCCGATCGTGCTTCAGGTCGTGGGCGAGCAGCACGACCGCCATGCCGCCACGGCCCAGCTCACGCTCGATGCGATAACGGCCCCCGAGCGGTCCGTCAGGGAATCTCACGGTCTCAGTCATGAGACCGGGTCCACGGCTTCAGCTCCCCACCGTCGCAATACACTCGATCTCCACCCGCGCGCCGAGCGCCAGGCCGCTCCCCGCCACCGTCGAGCGCGCGGGAGGATCCTTCGGGAAATAGGTCGCGTACACCGCGTTCATCGCCTGGTAGTCCGCAATGTTCGACAGGAACACGGTGCACTTCACCGCGCGATCGAGGGCGCTGCCGGCCCCCGCCAGCACGCGCTTGATGTTCTCCAAGGTCTGGCGCGTCTGTCCGGTGATCCCGGTGTCGGCGAGCTCGCGCGTGCCAGGCTTATTGCCGATCATGCCGGACAGAAACAGGAGATTCCCGACGCGTACCGCGGTCGAAAACGGCAACCCGGGAACCTCGTCGGGCGTGTGAATCACCTGCCGCTCCTGGGCAGCGAGAGCGGCGGGAACGACGAGCGCCGCGAACAACGCGAGCAGCCGCATGGGGCCTCCTGAGGTGTGAGTTACGCCGTGGTCGCGCCCGGGCGCGCGATGGCCAGCATCGGCCACAGCGCCGCCAGCGCTGCAACCCCGGCGGCGCTGACCGTGAACGCCAGCGCGGCACCCGTCGATTGGTACAGCACGCCGAGCAGCAGCCCCCCGGCGAGTGCCGCGATCCCCGTGGCCGCGTGGTAGGTACCGAATCCTGTCCCCTGCTTGCCGCGTGCGAGCCGCGACACGATCGCACGCTCGGGGCTTTCAGTGAGCCCGGCCACCACGCCGAGCACCAGGAACAATCCCCAAGCCGCCGCCGCGCTGCCGGCGCGCGCGAACCCGAATGCGATCGCGGCGTAACTCACCCACCCGAGCCACATCGTGCGCCTGGGACCGAACCGGTCCGAGAGGGCTCCGCCCAGGAAGCTCGTGGATGATCGGACCACGTGCAGCGCCGCCCAGAGCAGCAGCACAGAGGAGACCGAGACGCCGAGCTGCTGGCTGCGGAGCAGCAAGAGCGTTTCCGGCATCCGGAGCAGATAGAACGCGGAGATGGCCAGCAGTGCCGGCGACAGGGAACGCGAAGGAGTGGTACCAGCCGCCACCTGGGGCACCGGCCGGTCGGGCGCTTCCGACGTCGTCCGCCGCCTTCCGTCCCAGACCGCCCAAACGGCCAGCACCAGGACCACGACTCCCGGCACGATGCTCGCCGCGATGACGCCGCGTACATCCAGCGTCCGGCGCGATAGCAGCCACCACGCCACGAGCGGACCGAGCACCGCACCGGCATGGTCCAGCCCGCGCTGGAGCCCGAACGCGCGTCCGCGCAGCTCGGGTGGGGTGACATCGGCGATCAGCGCATCGCGCGGGGGCGTGCGGATCCCCTTCCCGATCCGATCGGTCACCCGCAGCCCGATCACCTGCCACGCCGCCCCCGTCAGGGCGATGACGGGTCGCACCAACACCGCAACGGCGTACCCGGCAATGATGAGGCCGCCGCGCCGCCGTGGCGCGTCGGCCAGCCGTCCCGCGCCGTACTTCACGAACGACGCGGCGAACTCCGCCGCCCCGTCCAGCGCGCCGAGCGACGCCGCCCCCCCGCCCAGCACCCCGGTCACGAAGGCCGGGAGCAACGGGTAGATCATCTCGCTCGCAAAATCGTTGAACAGCGAAACGAGACCGAACAGCCAGACCGGCCGGGGGAGCTTACTCACCGAGCCCCATGCCCCAACGCATCAGCGCGACGGGGAGCCCGCCGTACGACAGCACATGGTCGTGGAACCCGCGCAGCGTGAACGCGGACCCGCGCGCCTGACGATAATCGTCCCGCAGCCGGAGCAGCTCGCGCCGCCCCACGCCATAGCACACCTGATAGGCCGGCGTGGCGCAATAGCGGCTCACCTCCGCCTCGGCGAGGGAACGTTCCATGTGGACCTCGTCCACCAGCTGCGTGACCGCCTCGTCGTACGTCATGCCGAGGGTGTGGAGCCCGACGTCGAGGACGATCCGCATCGCGCGCCACAGCAGGTGCACCCGCTGGAAGAACCGCTCCTCCTCGCTGGCGTAGAATCCCTCGTCCGCCATCAGCTCTTCGCAATACAGCGCCCAGCCCTCGAGCGTGAGCGGCGTATAGATGTTCTTGCGCGTCTCCGACGCGCTCGCCTGCGCCAGCACCAGTTGCAGATGGTGTCCGGGATAGCCTTCGTGGAGGGACGTCGCCGCGATCTCGTGGCGCGAGTGATCGCGCAGCACCCGCTCGCGCGCCGCCTCCGGCAGCGCCGGATCGGGTACGGTGACGTAGAACAGGCCGCGGGGCTCCGCGGCATACGGACCGGGACTGTCGTACGCCGCGAACGGCAGCAGGGGGCGCATGAACTCGGGCGTGGCGATCACGTCGAGCGGCACCGCTGGGATCGGGGCGAGCCCGCGCGCCGCGACAAACGCTCGGGCGCGCTCCATTTCGCGCGCGTACGCCGCCACGAGCCCCTCGGCGGTCGGGTGCTCGCCGCGCAGCTTTTCCACCAGTGCCGGCCAGTCGGCGCTCCCCGCCAGCCGCTGAGCCCGCGTGGCGAGGTCAGCGACCACCTCGTCCTTGAGACGCAGGCCGTAACGCCACAGCTCTGGGGCGGTATCGCGCAGCACGTGCTGGTAGTGGAGCAGGAAGTTGAAACCGTCCTCGCCCATGGCGAAGTGCTCGGACCCCGCTTCTACCCATCGGTCCAGGTCGTGCTCGAACGCGGCCAGAGCGGCACCCGCGACTTCC
>JBGPIW010000354.1:0-3443 GCA_041485045.1 Gemmatimonadota bacterium
GCACTGGGACAGGCGGCGGATGGGCGTGCTGTATGTCGCCCACCGCGGTGCCGGGCGCAGGAAGAAGAGCTGATGCAGCGCCAGCTCTCCCTGGAAGATGTTCCCCTCCGTGAGGCCCGTGATGCGCTCGATGTCGGCCGGGGTGATGACCTGTCGATGCAGGATCGCCTGCTTCAGGTTCGGGGCATAGTGCGACAACGTGTCCACGACCGTATCCCCGAACGCCTCGCGCTTGGCGTCGGTCCAACCGCCGGTCAGGTTGTACGGGGCGTACTGCACGAAGATCGACATCACGTGCTTGCCGGGCGGCGCCATGTGCGGGTCGATCATCGACGGGATGATGACGTCCATGTAGGGGTGCCGCGAAAACTCGCCGTACTTCGCGTCGTCGTAGGCGTGCTCCAGGTAGTCGACGCTCGGGCTGATGGAGATCGCGCCGCGCAGGTGTGGCCCGACCCCGGGTAGGCAGGTGAAGTTGGGCAGCTCGTCCAGGGCCAGATTCACCTTGCCCGAGGAGCCGCGGAACTTGTAGCGCAGGATATCGGCAGCGAAGTCGTCGGGGAGCTCCGACTCGCCCACGAGCTGCAGGAAGGTGCGATGGGGGTCGAGACTCGAGACGACGATCCGGGCTCGCAGCTCGTCGCCGTTTTCGAGCACCACGCCGGTAGCGCGTCCGCGCTTGAGGAGGACGTGTGCGACGGGCGCATCGGTGCGGATCTCGGCGCCGAACCGGCGCGCAGCGCCGGCGATGGACTCGCTGATCGCCCCGGTGCCGCCTTTGGCAAAGCCCCAGGCCCGGAACGAGCCGTCGATTTCGCCCATATAGTGATGCAGCAGCACGTACGCCGTGCCCGGCGAGCGCGGCCCCAGGAACGTGCCGATGATCCCGCTCGCCGACTTGGTGGCCTTGAGCACGTCGGTCTCGTACCACTCGTCGAGATAATCGGCGGAGCTCATCGTCATGAGCTTGTAGAGCGCGTGGACGTGCTCGGGGCCCAGGCTCCGGAAATGGCGTCCCAGCTTCAGCAGGCCGAGCAGGTCTCGCGGCGAGAGCGACGTCGGATCCGGCGGAATCATGCCGAGGATCGGCCTCACCGCCTGGGCCATGTGATGCATCAAGCGGCCGAATTGCACCATCGCTTCGGCGTCGCGCGGAGAATGACGGGAGATCTCGCGCCGGGTCTTGTCGGGATCGCCCCAGGCACCCAGGTAGTCGCCGTTGTCCATGGGGGTGATCGTGCTCTCGAGCGGCAGGATCTCGAGCCCATGGCGGGGCAGGTCGAGGTCGCGGATGATCTCCGGTCGCAGCAAGCTCACGACATACGAGAACACCGAGAACTTGAAGCCCGGATAGATCTCTTCGCTCACCGCGGCCCCGCCCACTCGGTAGCGCCGCTCGAGCACGAGCACTTTGCGGCCGGCCCGCGCGAGGTAGGCGGCGGTGACGAGCCCGTTGTGGCCGCCGCCGATGATGATCGCGTCCCAGGTCTGGGCCATCTCAGGCTCGCTTGCGCTCGGGGTTGAAGAACGGCAGCGGACGGACCGCTGCCGCCGCGCGCCGGCGCCGGTGCTCGACGGTGACTTCCATTTCCAAAGCGGTCCCGGGCTCGCCGTAGGGCGCTTCGACGTGGGCGAGCGCGATGTAGCGTTTGAGCAACGGTGACCAGCACCCGCTGGTCGCGTAGCCGACCTGCTGGCCGCCGACGTACAGGGGGACGCTCGTGCGCCAGGCGGTCGTGGGCAGCTTGGGCGGGAGTCCCACGTCGGCGTAGAGCCGCTCGAGGGAGACCCAATCGATCTCGATCCCCACGAAGCGCCACGCGGGCCCGCGGGCGTGCTCGGCCCGGAGGGCGTCTTGGCCGATGAACCGCTCCTTGTCGAGCACGACCGTCCAACCGAGGGACAGCTCGAACGGCGTCGAGGTCTGCGCATCGATCACCGCGTGATGCGCCGAGATGTAGTCCACTTCGATCAGCAGGAGGCCCGCTTCGTTCCGGGCGAGGTCCAGCGCGAGCATGCCGGCCGGAGTGATCCCATAGCCGGTTCCCACCTCGACGAGCGCGTCCCACGCGACCAGGGCCTGGCCGGCGTCGATCCAGACTTCGTAGCCCAGGTCGCCGGTGTAGCCGGTGCGCGAGATCGTCACCGGAACGCCGCGGATCTTCCCGGTCGTGAGACGGAAGTACCTGAGGGCGCTGAGGGGCTGGCCGCACGCCAATTCCAGGATGGCGCGGGCGTTCGGTCCCTGGAGCGAGAGGGCGGCGGTGCGCTCGGAGACATCTTCGATGGCGACGTCCAGGCCGGTCGCGTTGAGGTGGAGCCAGCGGATACTCGGGTCCGCCGCCGTCATCCGGAACGTCGCTTCATCGAGGCGCGAGATGGTGCCGTCGTCGATCACCTTCCCGCGCGCGTCGCACCACGGGGTATACAGGACTTGGCCCACCTTGCAGGCGGCCACGTCGCGCGTGACGATGCGGTCGAGCAGCCGGGCCGCGTCGCGGCCGCGAATCAGGTACTTGTAGAGCGGCGATACGTCGAACAGCGCCGCGGCGCTCCGCACCGCGTGGTACTCACGCTCGTGGCTCAGCTCGTAGGCGCTGGCGACGACGTAACCGGCCCACCGCCGCCACGCTTGCCCTTCCATCAAGGCGGCGGTGCGCGGGTGGAACGGGGTCTCTCTCAGCATGATCCACTCACCAGGGACGGTCGCATGCTCATCGGGCCGTCCGGTAACCCAGGGCCGCCGAAACGCGCGCGGCCGCGGCCTGCACGCGTCGCCCCAGGACGGCGAGGCGCGCCGCTGGGAAGCGGAGGCGGGGTCCTCCGACACTGATGGCCGCCACCGGGCGGCCGTCGTGATCGCGCAGGGCGGCGCCGACGGCGACGTAGCCGCGCTCGAGCTCTTCGGCCGCGACGGCATAACCGCGTCGCCGGATCCGGGCCAGGTCGCGCTCCAGCGCGGTCAGGGTGACGATGGTGCGGGCGGTGTGCCGGCTGAGTCGTGGAGCGAGCCGGTCACGGCGTTGCGCCTCCGGCAACAGCGCCAGCAGCGCCTTACCGGTGGAGGTCGCGTGCCCCGGCCAGCGGGTGCCCACTTCCGGTACGGCGCCGAGCAGGGCGGGACCGGCGACTTCGTCGAGGATCAGCATGTCGCTCCCGACCGGGACCTCGAGCGTCGCGGTTTCGCCCGTGTCGGTGGCGAGGGCGCGGAGCTCCGGCGCGGCGGTGGCGCGCAGATCGCTGGCGCGGGCGGCACGGGCACCCAGGACGATGGCTTCGGGACCGAGGCGATACAGCTCACCTCCCGCGTCGCGCGTCACCATCCCCTCGCGTTCGAGGGCGGCGAGGAGGCGATGGGTGGTCGCTTTGTGGAGCCGGGCGGCCCGCGCCAGGTCGGTCAGGCGCCATTCGGGGCGCGCGTCGGAGAAGGCCTTGAGGAGGCC
>JBGPIW010000355.1:0-3439 GCA_041485045.1 Gemmatimonadota bacterium
AGCGCTATCTGGGCGGTGAGGAGATCGGGCGCGACGAGGCGATCCGTGCCATGAAAATGGGGATGGCCAAAGGCGAGCTGTTCCCCCTGTTCTGCGGCGCCGCCGAGCTGACCTACGGGACCCGGGCGTTGCTCGCGAAGCTGGTGGAGCTCATGCCCGCGCCGGCGGAGCGGTCCCCGCTCGAGGGACAACGCTGGGGCAATGCCGATCGGATCACGCTGAAGCCGGACGACGCCGGACCGTTCGTCGCGCAGGTGTTCAAGACGATTTCCGAGCCGCACGTGGGAGATGTGTCGTACTTCCGCATCCATTCGGGGAGCGTGCGGAACGGGCAGGACGTGTACAACGCGCCCCGGCAGGCCACCGAGAAGCTCAACCACCTGTGCGTGGCGGTGGGTAAGGAGCGCACGGAGGTGGCCGAGCTGCACGCGGGCGACATCGGGGTCGTCGCCAAGCTGCGCGACACGCACACGAACGACACGCTCTCGACCCAGGCCAACCAGATCGTGCTGCCGAAAATCCCGTTCCCCGATCCGGTGATCACGGTGTCGGTCGAAGTGAAGCAGCGGGGCGAAGAGGACAAGCTGTCCACCGGCTTGCACAAGCTGCACGAAGAGGACCCGACCTTTCACCACGAATACAACGGGGAGCTCGGCCAGACGCTGATCCGCGGCCTGGGCGAGCGGCACCTCGAAATCGTGGTAGGACGCCTGGCGCGCAAATTCGGCGTGCACGCGTTGATCGGGAAGCAGAAGATTGCCTACCGCGAGACGCTGCGGGGCAAAGCCGAAGGGCAGGGGAAGCACAAGAAGCAGACCGGCGGCCGCGGCCAGTACGGCGATTGCTGGATCCGGATCGCGCCGCTGCCGCGGGGGGCCGGGTTCGTCTTCGACGACCAGATCGTGGGCGGGGTCATTCCCCGGCAATACATTCCAGCCGTCGAAAAAGGCATCGTCGAAGCGATGACGCGCGGCCCGGTAGCGGGCTACCCCGTCGTGGATTTCAAGGTGGAGCTGTTCGACGGCTCCTACCACGACGTGGACTCGAACGAGATGTCGTTCAAGATGGCCGGTATCCTCGCGTTCCGGAACGTCACTCCGAACTGCAAGCCGGTGCTGCTCGAGCCGATCATGGAGGTCGAAGTCTGGACGCCCGACGACTACCAGGGCGCCGTGATGGGGGACCTCTCCTCGCGCCGCGGGCAGATCCTCGGCACCGAGCCCGACGGCCGGCTGGTGAAGGTGAAGGCGCTCATCCCGGAGGCCGATCTCGACCGCTACGCCACGTCCCTGCACTCCATTACGCACGGCCGCGGCACCTACCGGCAGAAGTTCCACACCTACGAGCAGGTGCCGCCGGACGTGGCGCACAAGGTCGTGGATGCCCACAAAAAGGAACTGGAAGAGGAGAAGGCGTAGACCTTGGCCGATCTGTTGGATCGCCTGCGCACCAGTCTGACCGACCGCTACACCCTCGATCGCGAGATCGGGCGGGGCGGCATGGCCACGGTGTACCGGGCCGAAGATCTCAAGCACCACCGCCAGGTGGCGATCAAGGTTCTGCATCCGTACCTGGCCCTGAACCTCGGGCCGGAGCGCTTCCTGCGCGAGATCCAGATCGCCGCCCAGCTGCAGCACCCCCACATCGTCCCGCTGTACGACTCGGGGCAGGCGGAAGATCTGCTCTATTACGTCATGCCTTTCGTGGAGGGCGAGTCGCTGCGCCAGCGACTGGAGCGGGAGCCACGGCTCTCACTCGAGGAAGCGCTTTATCTGGCTCGCGGCGTGGCCGCCGCGCTCGACTACGCTCACCGTCAGGGCGTCGTGCACCGCGACATCAAGCCCGAGAACGTCATGCTGCACGAGGGAGAGGCGATGGTCACCGACTTCGGCATCGCCAAGGCGGTGACGGCGGCCGCCGCGGACACCCTCACCCAAACCGGGTCCGCGGTTGGCACCCCGGCGTACATGAGCCCGGAGCAGGCGGGTGGCGCCCTCGAGCTGGACGGCCGCAGCGACGTGTACAGTCTGGCCTGCGTCGTGTACGAGATGTTGACGGGCAGGACCCCCTTCACGGGCCCCACAGCCCAGGCCATCATCGCGCAATGCTTCACCGATCCGCCGCCGCCCATGCGCAGCGTGCGCCCGGGTGACGGCACTCCGGAGTGGGCGGAGCAGGCGGTGATAAAGGCGCTGGCGAAACAGCCGGCCGCCCGCTTCACGACCGCGGCGCAATTCTCCCAGGCGCTGAAAGCGCCAGGGGTTCGCACGCCGCCCGCCGCCACGGTGACGGCATCAGCCCCTGCTGCGGCGGCCCCGAAATCGATCGCCGTGCTGCCGTTCGTCAACATGAGCGCGGACCCTGAGAACGAGTACTTCACCGACGGGATCGCCGAGGAGATCATCAACGCCCTCACGAAGATCCAGGCCTTGCGGGTGGTCTCCCGGACCTCGTCGTTCGCGTTCAAAGGGAAGAACCAGGACATCCGGAAGGTTGGCGAGCAGCTCAACGTCGGGACGGTGCTCGAGGGGAGCGTGCGCAAGGCAGGCACGAAGCTGCGCGTCACGGCGCAGCTCGTCAGCGTCACCGACGGCTACCAGCTCTGGTCGGAGCGCTACGACCGCGAGCTGCAGGACGTCTTCGCGATCCAGGACGAAATCGCCGGCAACATCGTGAAGGCGTTGCGCGTCGTGCTGAGCGACGCCGAGAAACGGGCGATCCAAAAAGCTCCGACCGACAACGTCCAGGCCTACGACTACTACCTGCGCGGCCGTCAGTTCTTCCATCAGTTCCGCCGCACCGGGATCCAGTTCGCCCGGCGCATGTTCGAGCGCGCACTGGAGATCGATCCCGGGTACGCGCTGGCTTACGCCGGCGTCGCCGATTGCTGCTCATTCCTGTACATGTACTGGGACGGCAGCAAGGCCAACCTGGAGGGTGCCGACGCCGCGAGCCGGAAGGCGCTGGAGCTCGATCCGGAGCTGGCCGAGGCGCACGGCTCGCGAGGGTTCGCCGTCTCGCTCAGCAGGCGCTACGACGAGGCGCGGCAGGAGTTCGAGACCGCGATCCGGCTCAACCCCAATCAGTTCGAGGCGCACTACCTGTACGCGCGGGCGTGTATCCAGGAGGGGAAGTTGGAGGAGGCGGTACGGCATTACGAAAATGCCGCTCGCGTGCGGCCGGAGGACTATCAAGTACTGATTCTGATGGCGGCCCCCTTGAAGGGATTAGGTCGCGAGCAGGAAATGTTGGCGACCCTCAGGCGCGGCCTGGAAGTGGCGCAACGACATCTCGAGCTCAACCCGGATGACGTTCGCGCGTTGTATCTCGGAGCCGGCGCGCTGCTGCAGTTGGGCGAGCGGGAGCGCGGGCTCGAATGGCTCCGGCGAGCGCAAGGCATGGACCCGGAGGACCCGACAGTGCTCTACAATGTAGCGTG
>JBGPIW010000356.1:0-3418 GCA_041485045.1 Gemmatimonadota bacterium
CGCCAGTTGAGCTGCCCGCCGCTCAACGCGCCCGCGAGCTTCGTCGCTTCCCGCGTGCTGGCCTCGAACTGACTGCTCGCAGCGGGGAGACCGCCGAAATCATCGCCCGCGTCGGTCACGATCGCCTCCGTTCCGGTTCCCTGTGGAAAGATACGCCGGGCGATAGGTTCTGCCGCATGCTGGCTTCCGTCCGCTCGATCCTGCGCGCGATCGGCGTCACCGTGGTACCGGAGGCTTGTCCATCGATCACGCCCGGGAGGGCAACCGCATCGGTATCGACCGCGCGGGCAATCCAGTCGTGCGGTACCGCTATTCGGAGGAAGCGGTGGCGGGATTGGTGCGGGTCGCCGAGGCTGTGCTCCCCGACTTTGCGGGGCTCGCGGCCTAGTCGGCGGGTCTCAGACGCGCCACGGCTGCGATGGCCGGCCCCGCCTCTCCCGATAGAACAGGTGCTGATCGAGCCACCGGGCGTCGCTGCGACGCCCGGCCGACGCCTCGGCGGCACCCGCCGGCGCAGCGCGCACGATGAATTCCACGGCTTGGCTCACCACGGCCGGGGTGCGGACGATCTGTTTGTGCCCCAGTCCATCGGTCCGCACGAGGCGCGCCCCGGGCCAGGCCTGAGCAATCGCTTCCCCGTCAGAGATCGGTACCACGTCATCGTCGCGGTCATGCACGATCAGCAGCGGGACGTCCATCTGGCGCGCCATGGTCGGCACGTGGAGCGCCTCCCAGGCGAGGCCGAGCCGCCGCTCGCTGCGCGCTTTCATCCGGGCGACGGTGTCTTCCCGCAGGCCCAGGGCGAGCGCGAACTGCCCGACCCACGCCGGCGGATCGGCGGCGGGCGCGATGAAGGTGGCGCACGGCACGCGCAGTCCCCAGTGCATGGCGAGGGTCGTCGCCGAGCCGCCCATCGAGTGCGTGATCATCCCTGCGGCCGGCCCCACGGCATCCACCACCGCCATCAGCGTGCGAGCGAACTGAGGCATGGACGACAGGCGGCCGTCCGAAGCGCCGTGGCCTGGAGCGTCGTGGGTCACGACCTGATATCCGGCGGCGAGGAGGGCCGGGACGAACGCCGCGAGGCGCGCGCCGCGGGATCCCCAGCCGTGCACGAGGTAGACCACCGGCCCGTCGCCCCACGTCCACGCGGCGATCCGCGCCCCGTCGGCTCGAACGATGAACGGGCGGGCGCGCTCGAGCGTCTCGCGCTGCTCGGGCGTGAGTCGAGTGCGCGGCGGCGTGAAGAACACGAGCTCCGCGACCCGCGCGGCCTGGGCGGGGGAGACGAACTGGAGCGTACGAAAGGCAGCGGCCAATGCGGGCATCGGAGTCTCCTAACGGTGTGTCTCGGCCGGAGCCACGGCGGACTGCAGCAGGGCGTCGAACGCCCGCCGGGCACGCGCTTCGGCTCGCGGGTCGCGCAGCAGACGCGACGCATGGTGATAGGCCAACATGACCCCGTACACGTCATGGGCGAATTGCTCGGGGTCCGCGACGTTATGAAACGCGCCGGCATCGATGCCGAGTTCCATCGAGGTTACGATCACCCCGAGCCATTGCCGCTGGAACTGAACCAGCCGATCGCGGACGGGACCCGGACGATCATCGAGTTCGACGGCCGCCTGGACAAAGAGACATCCGCCCGGGAGCGGACTCGACTGCGTCCAGGCGAGCCAGCGCTCGAACAGCGCCCGTATCCTGGGCTCACCGCGGGGCTCGGCGATGGCTGGGCGGATGACGCTCTCCACGAACACCGCCGCGCCGTGGTCGAGGACCTGAAGCTGGAGCGCTTCCTTGGAGTGGAAATGCGCGAACAGGCCGCTCTTGGACAGCTGCAATTCGGTGGCGAGTGCGCCGATCGTCAGGCCTTCCAGGCCGACCTTGCTGGCCAGGCCGGTGGCGCGATCGAGAATCGCCTGCCGAGTGAGGTCGCCCTTGCGCATTTATGAAGATAAGCACGAACGTTCGTTTATGTCAATTCGATTGTGCGATCTCTAGCCCAATCAATATGTTGCCCACATGGAGGTTCAGGACCTGTCGCAGCTGACCGACCGTGATCGCGCGGTTCTACAGTCCAGCCTGGCGCCGCTGCGCAATCTGGGCGACTTGCTCGAATGGGCACGGCAGCTCGTGCCTCCCGTGCCCTCCCCCGTCGTGGTTACCCAGGACGAGTACACCCACGACGTCCTCGTGCCGTACGCCGGGGGGCGCTGGCTCGATTTCGATACTACGTGACTGGGAGCTGTGACGGCGGTCGCCGTCTGGAATCATCGGCCTGCTGAGCGCGAGTTGTTGGATGCGCGACTCGCGCGGGGGTGGCGACCCACGCCCAGCGCACTGCAGGATGGCCCGAAGGTGCTGGGCTTCGCCGCGTGTGTATTCGAGCAACCCAGTGCGCTGGAGCCGGACGACAGCTGATGCCCACCCCCCTCGACCCCATCCTGCGACCCGGCTCCGTTGCCGTCATCGGTGCCTCCCGACGACCTGCCACGATCGGTCACCAGATCCTCGCCAACCTGATCGTCCACGGCTTCACGGGCGCCGTATACCCCGTGAACCCGAACGCGACGTCGGTGCATTCCATCCGGGCCTACCCGTCGGTAGGCGCGATTCCGGACCCCGTCGACCTGGCGGTGATCGTCGTGCCCAAAGAGCACGTGCCGCCGGTTGCCGAAGAGTGCGGCCACAAGGGCGTGCGCGGCCTCGTGGTGATTTCGGCGGGTTTCAAGGAGGTCGGCGAGACCGGTGCCGCCGCGGAGCGGCGGCTCATGGAAATCGTGCGGCGCTACGGCATGCGGATGGTCGGCCCGAACTGCATGGGCGTGCTGAATGCCGATCCCGCGGTGTCGCTCAACGCGACGTTCGCGCCGACGATGCCGCCATTCGGCCATGCGGCGTTCGTGTCGCAGTCGGGGGCGCTCGGCATGAGCGTGCTCGACTATGCCAAGGAGTACGGCATCGGCATCGCGCAGTTCGTCTCGGTCGGCAACAAGCCCGACGTGAGCGGCAACGACCTGTTGCTGCAATGGGAGCACGACGACGCCGTCGGCGTGATCCTGATGTACGTGGAAAACTTCGGGAATCCCCGACGGTTTCTCGAAATCGCCTCGCGCATCACGAAGCAGAAAGCCATCATCGCCATGAAATCGGGCCGCTCCACCGTGGGCGCCCGGGCGGCCGCCTCCCACACCGGCGCGCTGGCCGCGAGCGATGCGGCCGTCGACGCCTTGCTCACCCAGGCCGGCGTCTTGCGCGCGACCTCGATGGAAGAGCTGTTCGACATGGCCATGGCGTTCAACGGAGCGGCCCTGCCCCGCTCGCGGCGCACCGCGGTGCTCACGAATTCCGGCGGGCCCGGGATCCTCATCGCCGATGCGCTCGAGCCGCAGGGCTTGGAGCTCGTCGACCTGGCCCC
>JBGPIW010000357.1:0-3413 GCA_041485045.1 Gemmatimonadota bacterium
CTCACCGCCCACCACATCGCGACCTACGCCGACCTCACCGGCGATCACAATCCGCTGCACTTCGACGCTGACTTCGCGAAACGAACCGGCAAGCTCGACGGCCTGATCGTGCAGGGTGGACTCACAACCGGCCTCCTGCATGCCCTCGTCGCCACCGATCTGCCGGGACCGGGGACCGTGTTTCTCAGTCAGAACTGGAAGTTCACCGCCCCCGTCTACATCGGCGATACGATCACCGCGGAGGCGGAAGTGTTGAGCGTGCATGCCACGAAGCCGGTGTGCCAGCTGCGCGTGCGCGTGACCCGCCAGACGGGCGAGACGGTGCTGGAAGGCGAGGCGTGGTGCTATCGGTTCGCGCCGAGCTAGACTCGCTGGCGACCTGACGCAGCGACGCGTATCGTAGCGCTGTGTCAGAGAACCAGTGACCGATCCACTGTCCGTTCTGCAGGCCGCCCTGAAAGGCCGCTACGAGATCGAGCGCGAGCTCGGGCGCGGCGGCATGGGCGCCGTGTTTCTCGCTCGAGATGCCAAACACGAGCGTTTGGTGGCGATCAAGACGCTACGGCCGGAGCTCTCGTCGGCGATCGCGACGGAGCGCTTCCTCAAAGAAATCCGATTCACCGCCCGCTTGACACATCCGCACATCGTCCCGATCCACGACTCGGGTGAAATCGACGGGACGCTCTTCTATGTCATGCCGTTCATCGAAGGTGAGTCGCTGCGCCATCGCTTGATTCGCGATGGGCGCCTGCCAGTCGAGGACGCGCTGCGCATCGCCCATGACGTCGCGGACGCACTGCACCACGCGCATCAACACGACGTGTTACACCGTGACATCAAGCCCGAGAACATCCTGCTCGAAAGCGGGCACGCGGTCGTCGCCGACTTCGGTATCGCACGGGCCGTGTCGACCGCCGGCGCCGACACCCTGACCCAAACGGGCCAGCTCGTGGGGACCCCGTTGTACATGAGTCCCGAGCAGGCCCTGGGAGCACGCGAAATCGATGGGCGGAGCGACATCTATTCGCTGGGGTGTGTGCTGTACGAGATGCTGGCGGGTGCCGCGCCCCACGCCGCGCCGACACCGCAGGGTGTATTGGCGCGCGTACTCACTGAGCCGGCCCCACCGGTACGGGCGGCTCGACCCGACGTCCCGGCCGAGGTCGAGCGGCTGGTCGCTACGGCGTTGGCAAGGGAGCGGAAAGACCGGTTTGCAACCGCCGGGGATTTCGCGACGGCGCTGGACGCCGGGCGAGTGTTACACCGCCGCACCGCTCGTCCCCGACTCGTCGTCGCCGCGTTGGGACTGATCTTGCTGGTCGGCATGAGCGCAGTAGCGGTCTGGCGCCACTCGCACAGCGGAGCTGGCGGCTCGGAGGTGAAACTCGTAGCCGTTCTACCGTTCGAAAACCTCGGAGACTCCGCTGATGCCTACTTCGCCGACGGCATGACCGAAGCGGTGCGCGGCAAACTGAGCGCACTCCCCGGCCTCCAGGTGACCGCACGGAGCAGCTCGAGCCAGTACCGAGCAACCACCAAGACACCCCAGCAGATCGGCCAGGAGCTGGGCGTGCAATACCTCCTCACCGCTACAATCCGCTGGCAAAAAGCCGGCGCTGGGATGAGCCGGGTGCAGGTGACGCCCGAGCTGGTTCGGGTTGTTTCGGCCTCGACCCAGTGGGAGGAGCCATTCGACACTCCCTATACCGACGTGTTCACCGTTCAAGCCGAGATCGCGGGCCGCGTGGCCCGGACCCTGAACGTGGTGCTCAGCGACAGCATCCGCCAGCATCTGGCCGAGAAGCCGACCTCCAGCCTCGCGGCATACGATGCCTACCTGAAGGGCGAAGAGGTGTCACATGGTTTGGCCTCGGGGGACCCCGCAACGCTGCGGCAAGCCGTGGCTTACTACGCGCAGGCGGTGGCGCTCGACTCCACCTTCGTGCAGGCCTGGGACAAGCTGTCTCGAGCGCATTCAGGCCTCTACACCAACAGCACGCCGACGGCTGCAGAGGCGGAGCTGGCGCGCCAGGGTGCCAAGCGAGCCTTGGCGCTCGCGCCAACTCAAGCAGAAGGGCGATTTGCATCGGGTGTCTACTACTACTACGTGAGCCACGACATCGCTCGTGCTGCGAGGGAACTTCAACAGGCAAGGCAGGCAGCCCCCGGCAACGCGGATCTGCTTGCCATGGCCGGCGAAGTCGAGGCCAGTCTCGGCCACTGGGATTCAGCGGTCGGCTTCCTGCAGCGATCCCAGGCTCTTGATCCGCGCTCCATCCTCCCTCCCTCAAACCTAGCGCAAGTCTTGGTGTGGCTCCGCCGCTACCCGGAGGCGCGCACGGCCGTCGACCACGCTCTCGTGCTTGCTCCCACCCACCTGTTCGCGATCGAGAACAGGACGATGGTCTCGCTAGGGCAGGGCGATCTGGCGAGTGCGCGAGCGGTGGTGGCGGCTGCCCCAAACGAAGTGGACCCCGCCGCGCTGGTCATCTTCTTCGCGTTTTCCTGGGACCTCTACTGGGTGCTGGACGAGGCCCAGCAAGAGCTCCTGCTCCGGCTGACCCCGAACGCGTTCGATGGCGATAGGGGAAATTGGGGAATCGTCCTGGCCCAAACCTACTGGTTGCGCGGCGAACAGGCACGGGCGAGGGTCTACGCAGACTCGGCACGGCTTGCCTACCAACGACAACTGCAGGGCACACCGGAGGACGCACAGCGCCACGTGCTGCTCGGTCTCGCGTTCGCCTACCTCGGTCGCAAAGCGGATGCGGTGCGGGAAGGCCAACGCGGCGTGGCGCTGTCGCCGATCGCGGAGAATTCGCTATTCGGTCCGTACTACCAGCACCAGCTGGCCCGGATCTACATCCTGGTGGACGAGCCCGAGAAGGCGCTGGACCAGCTCGAGCCGCTCCTCAGAATCCCTTACTACCTCTCGCCTGGTTGGCTGAGGATCGATCCTACCTTCGATCCGCTGCGGGGGAATCCGCGGTTCGAGCGGCTGGTGAAGGGGCACTAACGCGGGCCTCCTGCGCTCGAATGACGACGTTTACGCAATCGTTACCTCCTTGCACAGATAGACATCCTGAATGGCGTGGAACAGCGCGACCCCATCCTTCAGCGGCTTCTGGAACGTCTTGCGGCCGGAGATGAGCCCCATCCCGCCGGCCCGCTTGTTGACGACCGCCGTCATCACCGCGTCGTACAGATCGTTCTTCCCGGCGGCGCCCCCTGAATTGATCAGCCCGATCCGCCCCATGTACCCGTTCGCCACTTGGTAGCGGCACAGGTCGATCGGGTGATCGCTCGCGAGCTCGGTGTAGATGCGCTCGTCGAACTTGCCGTAGCTCGAGTCGCCCATGTTGAGCGCCTGATAGCCGCCGTTGTTCTCGGGGAGCTTCTGCTTGACGATGTCC
>JBGPIW010000358.1:0-3412 GCA_041485045.1 Gemmatimonadota bacterium
CGGCCGCAGTCGCAGGGATTGCCCTCTTGCTGCTTTACTACATCGTGGCGCCTCCGCTCGTGGGAATCAGCTCGGCGGTGCCGCGCGAGGGGAGCTATCTGATCGTCAACAAGGTCCTGATCGAGGCGGCCGCGCTGGCTGTGGTGCTGCTGTTCAACACCAGCCGGAGCTTCGGCCTCGACGGGCTACTCGTCCGACGCGGGCCGGACGCCGCGATCCCCAGCGAACCATCCGTGGCGAGGACCCAATCATGAGCGACGCTGCCTCCAACGATCCGACCCGGATCTCCCGACGCGGCTGGCTCCAGTCTCTCGTCGCGGTGCCGGTGCTCGGCGTCTTCGTCTTCAATTACCTGAAGAAGCGCGCAGCCGACGACGCCCGCAAGCAGGCGATCATGTCGGAGCTCGGCGTCACCGAGAGCGGACCGGCCATCATACGCAACGCCATCTCGAAGCCCCCCGGCAACAAGATCCGAGTGGGGATCATCGGCTACGGCGGCGAGGGAGAATCGCTGGTGCGGCACGCGGGGTTCGCGTCGCCGAAATGGCTGGAGGACGCGAAGAAGAGCGTGGCGGAGGATCCGCGCGACAAGCAACTCGACACCTATCAGCATCAGGACGACCTCAACGTCGCCCTGACGGCCGTGTGCGAGCTGTTCGATGTGCGCGCTGAGCGCGCCATCGCGGCCTCGCAGATCGACCAGCGGCCGGGCGGTGCCGCCGCCAATCCGCCGGCCAAGCGCTACCGGCGTTACACCGATCTGCTCGAGAGCAAGGACGTGGACGCCGTCATCATCGCGACGCCCGACGTCTGGCACTCGCGCATCACGATCGACGCCGCGGCCGCCGGGAAACATGTCTATTGCGAGAAGTGCATGACGCGGACCGAGGAGGAAGCCCGTGCCATGCACGAGGCGGTGACCCGGTCGCACGTCGTGTTCCAGCTGGGGCACCAGAACCGCCAGTCCGAGGCCCACAACAAGGCGCGGGAGGTGATCGCAGCCGGGGTCCTGGGCCCCATCACCCTGGTCGAGGCGACCACCAACCGCAACACGCCGTGGGGTGCCTGGGTGTGGGATATCGAAGCAGAGGGCTCCCCGCAGACGATCGACTGGGACCAGTTCCAGGAGCTGGCCCCGCACAAGGTGGCGTTCAGCCGCGAGCGTTTCTTCCGGTGGCGCTGCTGGTACGATTACGGCACCGGCCTAGCCGGCGATCTGCTGTCGCACGAGTATGACGCGGTAAACCAGATCCTCGGCGTGGGGATTCCCAAGTCGTGCGCCGCGTCGGGGGGGATTTACTACTTCAAGGACGGTCGCGACGTCCCCGACACCTTCCAAGCGGTCTACGAATACCCGGACCGCGATCTGACCTTCGTTTACAGCGCTACGCTGGCCAACGGCCGCGACCGCGGCCTGGCGCTGATGGGGCACGACGCCACGATGGTCGTGGGGGGCGCGCTCACGGTACAGGCGGACGGCGACTCCACGCGTTACGCGGAGAAGATCAAGGACGGCGTGATCGACCCGGGCCAGCCGCTCTTCACCTATCGGCCCGGGTTCAAGGGGATCGATGCCGTGACCTCGGCCACGGCGGCGTACTTCGCGAGCCGGGGCCTGCTCTACACCTATCGCGGCGGGCGTCGCGTGTCGGCCTACCACCTGCTCATCGGCGAGTGGCTCGATGTGATCCGCAACGGCGGCCAGACCTCATGCAACATCGACCGCGGCTTCGAGGAGGCGATCAGCTGTCACATGGCCACGCGCTCTTACGTCGAGGGGCGCAAGGTGACGTGGGACCCGGTGCGGCGGCGGATCATGTAGGCGGCACGAGCCGCGAATCACTGCGCCGGACGGATGCGGATCGCCTGGCCGCCGCCCGGCGCGAGGACGAGGTGCAGCCGCGTCAGCGAGGTCACCGGTCGCCGGGTGATGGTGACCGGCAGCGGGTTGTCGAGCCAGTTGGCGCCGGGACCGTCGGCATAGATCTCGGCCACGTAGCGCCGCCCCGGCGTCAGGAACGAGAGCGGGACGTCGAACGTGCGGGCCTCCTCATCCGTGATCGCGCCCAGGAACCAGGTCTGGCCGCCGCGCTGCCGCCGCGCCACCACCACGTAGTCGCCGATCTTGCCGTCGATCACCCGCGTCGTATCCCAGTCCACGGCGACGTCGCGGATGAACTGGAAGGCCGGCTGCTCCGCGTAGTTCTCGGGAAGATCGGCGGCCATCTGGAGCGGCGAGTAGATCACCACATACAGCGCCAGCTGCTTCGCCAAGGTCGTCCGCACTCTCGGCTCGTCGGGCCTGCGAGTGTGTCCGCTCGAGCGCTCGAGGAGATCGAAAATCCCCGGGGTGAAGTCCATCGGCCCGGCCAGCAATCGCGTGAAGAACAGGATGGTCTCGTGCTCGGGGGGGTTGCCCCCGTCGCCGCTCCACGCGTTGTATTCCTGCCCGCGCGCGCCTTCACGGCTCATCATGTTCGGGAAGGTGCGGCGCTCGCCGGTGTCGTGCATCGGCTCGTGGACGTCCAGCATGATGCCGTCCCGTGCGGCCGCTTCGATCACGCGGCGGTAGTGCTGCACCATGAACTGCGAGTAGTGCGAGTGGCCCTCGCTCGTCAGGTCTGTGACGTAGCCCGACTTGATCGCATCGAGGCCAAGCGCGTGGTACTGGGCGAAGGCGCTGTCCATCTGGCGCTCGTAGTTCTGGATCCCGCCCGACGTCTCGTTGTGTACGATCAACCGTACGCCTTTCTGCTTGGCGTACGCGGCGACGCCTGGGAGGTCGTAGTCGGGGTACGCCTGGGTGAACGAGAACGCGTCGCGGTTCGCGATCCAGTCGCCGTCCCAGCCGACGTTCCACCCCTCCACGAGCACCCCACCGAACCCGTTCGCCGCGGCAAAATCGATGTACCGCTTCGTGTTGGCCGTCGTCGCTCCATGCTTCGGTCCCGAGCTCCAGGTCATCGCGCCGATGTGCATCCCCCACCAGATCCCCACGTACTTCATCGGATGGATCCAGTCGGTGCTGGCCAGCGCGTTCGGCGGATTGAGGTTGAGTCCGAGCAGCGAGGGAGCGAGGTCGGTGGGGCGATCGGCGAGTTGAATCGTGCGCCACGGCGTCACGAACGGCGTGCGGCCGCGCACCTTGATGCCGTCGGCCCAAGGCGCCAGGGCCGCGCGCAGGGTGCGGCCCTCCATGCGTGGTCCGCGCAGGAACATCCGCGCGTAGTCCACGAGGTTTGCTTCGTGGATGACCATGAACGTATGGCCGTCGCGCAGCTCCATGGTGAGCGGGGTCTGCACGCTGTCCAGCGTGCTCACCGGTCCGGACGAGTACAGCTCTTCGGAGCGGTCCTTGCGCGGCCAGTTGGACGGGATCCACCAGGCGCGCGCGTTGTCCGCCAGAGCGAAC
>JBGPIW010000359.1:0-3411 GCA_041485045.1 Gemmatimonadota bacterium
CCCATCATGAGCGCGGCCAGGGTCGAATCGATCATGGCGCCGACGATCGCCGCCAACGGCAGCGTCGCTTTTGGAAACGGTGCGTGGGCGACCAGTCCCGATTCACTTTGCACCGAGCGCGCGCCACGGGAGATGGCGCCCGACACGAAACTCCAGAGAACGACTCCGGAGAACGCAAAGAGGGGATAGGGCACTCCGTCCGACGGTGCACGGAGAAACGCACCGAACACCAGCACGTACGCGCCGAGCTCGACGAGGGGTCGGCCGAACACCCACAGGGCGCCGAAGAAGGTCTGCTTGTAGCGGGACTTGAGGTCCCGCAGGATGAGCTGGAAGAGCAAATCCCGGAATCGCGCCAGGGCTGACACGGCAGCAAAGCTAATGCATCTGACTCACCCCGGACACGGCTGCTGCAACTCTCTGTGGCGTCTCCGCGTCATACACACTGACCACGCCGTCGTACGTGGCCCGTCTCAGCGTAAGGAGGATGTATGCGAAGCATCGCACTGTCGCTCGGGGCCGTCTGCAGCCTCGGCGTCATGGCACTGGGGGGCCGGGCAATCGCGGGAGAACGGACGGCGCATTCCCATCGTGTCACTCCCGTCGATGCCGGCCTGGTACAGCCTGCCGGAGCGTCGGCTGATCGTGTGTGGTTTGGCGGCACGCTGGCGCCGATCGTCGTCGTCGCCGCGGGACCGGGGGCGCCGCGGGCTCATCGCGCCCGTGACTGTGCGGCGGGGGGCACCTGAGTCCAACCCTGGCCGGCCGGCCGAAACCGATGTTTACTTCCCCCCGTAGGGTGGACGACCTTCCAATGTCACCCCACGGGGGGTTCCTATGAATGGAAGAGAATTCTGGGTTCGCTGGCGCGGCGATATTCTGCGCGGCGTCGTGATCTTCGGTGTCGTCGTGGGCGGTGGGATGTTCGCGCGCTCACTGGTCGGCCGCGGCCGCGCGCAATTGAGCGGCCTGCAGCGGTCGTTCGACACCGACTTCTTCGCCGCCGATCGGCAGCGCGCCGAGCCGTGGACCTACTCCACCCCGGTTGCTGCGCACCGCACGCTTTGGGTGCGCAACATCAACGGCTCGATCACCGTCGAGCCGACGGACGGCCGCTCGATCCAAATCACCGCGGAGCGTACCTTTCGGCGGTCCAGTGCGGATTCCGTACGGCTGGTCGCGACGGAGTCCCCGACGGGAATTACGGTCTGCGCGATCTGGCCCGGTGCGGAGAGCTCCTGCGGGCCGGACGGTCGCTATTCGGGCCAAGGCAAGATGCACGGCAACGACGTAGCGGTCGTCTTCACGGTCCGGCTCCCCCGTGGCGTGAAGGTCGATGCCACGACGATCAATGGCGACGTGGAGGTGCGCGGCGCCTCCGCGCCCATCGAGGTGCGCTCGGTCAACGGCGACATCAGCGTCGAGACTTCGGCCGGCCCGGTGCACGCGATCACCGTCAACGGCGATGCCCAGGCGACGATCCGCGGCTTCGGTGAGGCGGGTGACGTCAACCTCACCACCGTGCACGGCGATGCGACCCTGGAGCTGCCGGACGCCGTCGATGCGGTGCTGGACGGCCACACCGTGACGGGAGATATCTCCAGCGACTACCCGCTCACGATCCTGGGGAAATTCGCCTCGCACGAGCTGACGGGCACCCTCGGCAAGGGCGGTCGGCGGATCCACGTCACGACGGTGGCCGGCGACGTCGAGGTACGCAAAGCGAGCGCCAGCCCGACTCCTAGCGCGACCCCAACTCCGGCGCTCCCGCCGTCCCCGCCGACTCCCCCGCGTCCGGGTCGAGGTACGCCGCGACCTCGCGCGGAAACGTCCTGACGTCGATCGGTTTGGTGATGTAACCGTCGAAGCCCGCGGCCAGGGCCCGCTCCCGGTCCGCGGGCATCGCGTGGGCGGTGAGGGCCACCACCTTCCATCGACGGGGCCCCGGCAGCGCGAGCAGATCGGCGAGCAGCGCGAACCCGTCCCGCCCCGGCAGTTGAATGTCGAGCAGCACGAGATCCGGACCCGGGGGACGGTCGCGCATCGTTTCCAGCAGTCGCTCGCCGCTCAGCAGCGGGATCACCGTATGCCCGCGCAGCGTGAGGAGGGTGGCCAGGAGCTTCAAGCTGTCCGGCTGGTCTTCCACCACCACGATTGTGGACATCAGGGTTCTCCGGCGCTGGGTCGTGCCGCGTGCGGCAAGGTGAACCAGAACGTGCTGCCACGACCGAGGTCACTCTCGACGCCGATCCGCCCCCCGTGCAATTCCACGAGTCGCAGGCACAGGGCCAGGCCAAGACCGGTTCCTTCGTACTGACGGCTCGCCGACGCATCGAGCTGCACGAACTCCCGGAACAATTTGGGCTGATCCGTCGGCGCGATACCGATGCCGGTGTCGCTCACCTCCACCCGCGCGCCGCCGTTCTCGGCGCGGCCCACGATTCGGAGCCGGCCCCCCTCCGGAGTGAACTTGATGGCATTGGAGAGCAGGTTCAGAAGCACCTGGCGCACGCGGAGGCGGTCGGCGGTCACGCGGAGCGGCTCCTCCGGCAGGTCGAGGTCGAGGCGGTGGCGCCGTTGCTCGGTTTGGGCGCGCACGGTTTCCGCGGCTTCCCGCACCAGGTCGCGGAGATCGAGTGGCTCGAGTGTGAGCCGCAACTGCCCAGCCTCGATTTTGGACAGGTCCAGCAGCTCGCTGATGAGGGCGAGGAGGTGGCGCCCGTTGCGGGCGACAGTCTCGAGGAAATCCCGCTGCATCGGCGCGAGTGTGCCGATGTCCTCGGTGAGCAGCATGTCGCTGAACCCGATGATGCTGTTCAGGGGTGTGCGCAACTCGTGCGACATGTTCGCCAGGAAATCACTCTTCAGCTGATTCGCCTTGGCGAGCTCCTCGTTCAGTCTGGTGAGCTCGTCGGACTGCTGTTCCAGGAATTGCGCGGTGCGCCGCACCTCCGTGGCCAGGCGCCGCGTGTGCTGGTGCGCCGACTCGCGCTCGCACGCGATCGCGAGGTTGGGCAGGGCGAGCTCGAGCGAATCCATCTGGGCCGGGGTGAACGCATCCGACGGCAAGGCCACGAGCAGCCCGACCAGCCGGCCGGCCGAGCGCAGCGGGGCGATGCCGATCTCCCGTCCCGGCGCGGGAGGGAGCTGCAGTTTGGCGCGTGCGGCGGCGCCCGGCTCCTCCGAGAGCCGGACGACCGCGGTGCCGGTTTCCCCCACGACGTCGCGCACCGTGATGCGTGATAAGGGCCGTGGCGTGAGGCCGCGGGCCGCGGTCGGCTCCCATTCGCTGGCCTCATAATCCGGCTGGTAGAGGACGAGGGCGGCTGCGCCCGTCGACTCCGCGAGCACGTCCAATGCAGGGGTCAAGCTCGATCCTTCGCGGGGCGCCGCGTTCAGGGCCGCGAGCAG
>JBGPIW010000360.1:0-3388 GCA_041485045.1 Gemmatimonadota bacterium
CATGAGCGGCGATCCTCGTGGGGGGCGGACCACCCACAATGAGATCCTCACGATCGACGAGGTGGCGGAGTACCTGCGCCTCACCCCCCAGACGATCTACAAGTGGGCCCAGGAGAAGCGCATTCCGGCGGTGAAACTCGGCAAGGAATGGCGCTTTCGTCGCAGCATCATCGACCGTTGGTTCGACGACCAGCTGCTGGGGAGCGACTCCCGCTTCGCCCACTTGAAGGACGCGACGTCAGCGAGCTGACGCGTCTCGGAACGAAACACCTCGGCGAACCGTCGTGCCGACCCCCGGGTAGGAGCGAGACACACGTCGGCGCCGTTGGCCGGACGTGGTCGGCCTCGAAGTTCGCGAGGCCCAACGAGAAGGAGGAACTATGAACTGGGATCAGATTGCCGGCCGCTGGACCGAATTCAAAGGCAAGGTCCGCGAGCGCTGGGGCAAATTGACGGACGACGATCTCGACACGATCGCCGGTCGCAAAGACAAGCTCATCGGTATCCTGCAGCAACGCTACGGGTGGGCTCGGGAGCACGTGCAGCTGCAAATCGCGGACTTCGAGGACAGCCTGCGCGCATTCGCGACGAAACTCTCCGGCTACGGCGACGAGCCGGATGCCGCCGACGAGGACCAGGCGGGGTCGCCGGAGGCGCTGCCGTCGCAGCCGTCACATCCGCGCCGGCGTTGAGGGCTGGTAGCAGGCGGTAACCCATTACAGCGCGGCGCATTCACTCCTGAATGCGCCGCGTTGTGTGCGCGGCCCAACGGTGATTCCCGTCACGTCCGGTTGGGTGACATGTGGGTCGTTATCCGCAGGTGGCCTTTTGCAACGGGACCCGCGAGAGACGAGACTGGTGTCCTCGGCCGGAACCGGTCGCGACCTCCTAAACAGCCATCACATCAGCAGTAGCGGGGTCGGCGCGTGAACGGCACAACGCTTGCCGCAGAACGCGTTCCGGCACGTCCGTAACTACCCATTCCTCGAGGGCCCGCGCCCATGGCCGTCTCGCTCAACAAATTCTTCGGACATCAGTCCGGCGCCGAACAGCTTCCCGAAGAGCTGCGCGCCATCCTGTCTCAGATGCGCCAGGAGCGCGCCGCGTTCGAGGCGTTACACGCCCGGGCGCAGGAATCTGCCCAGCAGCTCAATCAGGTCGTGCAGCCGCTGGAGGACGCGCGCCGGGGGGTGAGCGACGTGCAGTCCCGCGTGAAAGCGCTGGAGCGGCTGGTGCCGGTGCTGGCGACGTTGGACGAACAGACCGAGGGGGTCGCGAAGCTGCAGCGGCGTATGGAGACGCAGCTGGGGCATTCGTCGGAGGACGCGAAGCGGCTGCGTGGCGAGATCCTAGAGCTACGGAGTCACCTCGATCAGGCGATGGCATTCAAAGCCGAGCTGGCCGGGTTTCTGGAGCGCGGCCCGGAGTTCGTCGCACTGCGTCGCGATGCGGAAGCCGCACAAGCCCAGCTGCGCGACGTGACCCAGGGGTATGACCGGGTGCGGGAACGCCAAGAGGAGCTGCACCGCACGAGTGAAACGGCGGCGCACCGGCTCAACGCGTTCGAGGAACGGCAACAGCAAGCGCACGGGGGCGTGGTCGCCGCCGAGACGCGTGTCGCCGGGCTCGAGCGCACCTTGTCCTATCTGACCCAGGTAGCCGCGGATGCAGCGCAGAGCGCGCGCCAGCTCGGGTCCCTCAAGTCCCTCGCCGACGCCGTCACACAGAAGGTCTCGACCCTTGAGCAGCAGCGTGAGGTCGTCGAGCGCACCGCGACGCAGGTATCCCGCCTGCTCGAGCTCGATCGGGAAATCGACGGGAAGATCCAGGCCCAGGAGCGGAGCGCGGAACGACTGACCGCGCTGGAAACCAAGCTCGGCGAGCTGCAGACCGTGCACCAGGAGCTCTTGTCGGGCTCCGCAGACATGCGCGCCCGTCACGAAGACGTGCGGCGTGGCGATGAGGAGCTCCGGGGTCGTCTCGGCACACTGCGGGAGGACGTGCAGCGCACCGTGAAGCGCTTCGAGCTGGAGAACCAGGGGCTCGAGGCCGTCGGTCAACGAATCATGGATCTGCGCGGCGGTCTCTCGGAGATGGAAGGGCGCGTCCGGACGTTGGACGAGGCCGGCCGCACCTTCGCCGAGGTGCAGTCGCGAGCCGATGGACTGCGTTCGCAGGTCGACGGCGTCGCCGAAGACGTTGCCGAGCTCGAGCTTCAGGCGGAGCGGGTCCGGGCGGTCGAAGCAACCGCTACCCGACTGCAGGAAACGGTGGACGGGGTCGCGCAGCGTACCGCCCGGCTCGAACAGGTGCAGCCGGTCGTCGAGGCCGTGCTCCACGATGTGACGAAGCTGCGCAGCAGCCACGAATCCGTGAAGGAAGCGGTTGAGCAGCTGCAAGTGGCCGAAGGCGAGATCGCGCGCGTGCGCGAAGGCCAGGCGGGGACGAAGGCGTGGCTCGCGAGCGTGACGGAGTCGGTCGACGCGCTCCGAGTCGATCTCGGATCAATCGAGGACTTGCGGCCGACGGTGGAACTGGTCCGGTCTGAAGCGGACCGGGTGACGCAATCCATGGGTGAGCTGGAGGCGCGCCGGCGACTCGTCGAAGACCTGAACGTAAAGCTTGCCGACCTCGCCACCCGCGAGGCCCAGCTCGAAGAGCGCAGCCACACGCTCCTGGGGCGGATGGATGGGGCCGACGAGCGGTTTCTCGCTCTCGCCGCCCACGCGGAAGAAGCGGTGCGGATCGAGCGGGTCGTGCCGGCGGCGGTCGCCACGGTCGAGCGCGTGGAGCGGCGCGTGGCCGATGTGGATGCGGCGGTAGCGTCGGTCGAAGCTCGCACGCAAAACATCGATGGCCTGGCCGAGCGTACGCGGTCGCTGGGGCAGGAGCTCGACCGCCGTCAGGCGGCGCTGGACAAGGCCGCGGAGCACCTGGCGCAGGCCACCCAGCTTCGGGAACAGGCGGCCGACGCCGCGCAGCAGCTGGAGGAGCGCAGTGGGCAGCTGACCGGGGCACTGGGCACGGCGAGCGGCCGGCTCGGCGAGATCACGGTTGCACTGGACGAGCTCGACGGTCGAGCCGGGGGATTACGCCTCGTCCAGAAGCGGATGTCACAGTTCGAAGAGCGTTTGGCGAAGTGGGGAGTGTTGGAAGGGCAGCTCGCCCGCGGGCTCGATCAGGCGACCGATCGTCGAGCCACCCTGGACGCGCTCGCGGCGGACATGCACCGGCTGTTCGAGGTGGCGGAGCGGACGACCAACGACGTCCGGGCCATCGCGGCCGCGAAAGAGGAGGTATCCGCCACGCGGCAGTCGCTCGAACACGTGATGGGACTCGCCGGCCAGGTGCGCGAGTCGGCCGGCGATCTGGATCAGCGCCGGCGGCA
>JBGPIW010000361.1:0-3381 GCA_041485045.1 Gemmatimonadota bacterium
GAAGATCCAGCTCGGCGATGCGGAACCCGTCGGTCGTTTCGGTGAACGCCTTGAGCCGGGCGGTCGCGCCACCGGCATCCGACAGCAGGATGCAGTGGCTCGCCGCCACCCCACGTCCCACTCGGCCACGCAGCTGGTGTAGCTGCGCCAATCCGAAGCGCTCGGCGTGCTCGATCAGCATCACCGACGCGTTCGGCACGTCGATCCCCACTTCGATCACGCTCGTCGCCACGAGGACCTGCATGGTGTTGTCGCGGAACGCGCGCATCGCCGCGTCCCGTTCGTCCGGCTTTTGCCGGCCGTGCACGAGGCCCACGTGGAATTCCACGAAGACCTTGGCCAGGCGACCGGCCATCGTGGTCGCGGCCTTGAGGTCCGCCTTTTCCGATTCGTCGATCACGGGATAGAGCACGTACACCTGCCGCCCGGCTGCGCACTCCCCACGGATGAACTCGTAGATCTTGGCGCGCGCCGTCTCGGTGCGCAGCGCGGTCCGGATCGACCCGCGCCCCGGCGGCCGCTCCACGATCGTGGTCACGTCGAGGTCGCCGTACAGGGTCAGAGCCAGGGAGCGCGGGATCGGGGTCGCCGTGAGGAGCAGGACGTCGGGCGCGTCGCCCTTCTCCGCCAATGCCGCCCGCTGCTCCACGCCGAAGCGGTGCTGCTCGTCGATCACCACGAGTCCCAGACGGTGGAAGCGCACCGACTCCTGGATCAGGGCGTGCGTGCCCACGACGATTCGGGCCGCTCCCTGCGCGATGCGCTCGCGCACCGCCGCCTTCTCGGCGGCGGTCCCCCGCCCCACCAGCAGCTCTGGGCGGATCTCGAGCGGCGCGAGCAGCCGGGTCAACGTCGCCGCGTGCTGCTCGGCCAGCAGCTCCGTCGGCGCCATGATGGCCGCCTGGTAGCCGTTCTCCACCGCGAGGAGCATCGCGAACAACGCGACGACGGTCTTGCCCGTCCCCACGTCGCCCATGAGCAGCCGGTGCATCCGCTCCGGCGCCGTCATGTCGGCCGTGATCTCCCGGATCGCCCGGCGCTGATCGGCCGTGAGCTCGAACGGCAGCCGCTCCGCAAGGCGCGTCGTCAGGTCCCGCTTCATCACGAAGCGGATGCCCGCGCGCGCCCGCTTCGCCAGGAACCGCGCCCGCGCCTGCACCAGCTGCTGGTCGAAGAACTCATCGAACGCGAGCCGCCGCCTGCCCGCTTCGGCATCCGCCAGGGTGTCGGGCCGGTGGACGTGTTCGAGCGCCGGCCGAAGGTCCAACAGGTCGAGCGCGGTCCGCTGAGCGGGATGCGGATCCACGACGAGCGGCAGCAGGATATCGAGGTGCCGCTGCACCAGGGCGCGAATCTGCTTGTGCGACAACCCCTCGGTGGCGGGATACACCGGCAGAATGATGCCGCGCTCCGGCCCGGCCTCACCCGCGTCGGCCAGGATGAGAAACTCGCGCGGCACGATCTGGCGGCCGTGATAGTAGCGCACGGGACCCGTCACGAGCAGCAGCTGGTCCTTGACGATCTGCCGCTCGAGAAACGGCTGCCCGGGCCAGGCACACTCCAGCACCCCCGAATCGTCGCGCAGCAGAGCGCGGAACACCCGCAGCCCGCGCCGCGTGGGCAGGATTCCCGTGGACACAACCCGGCCCACGGCGGTGACCTCATCGCCAACACGCGCGCGCGCCAGCGGGGAGAGCGTCGTAGCGTCGATGTAGCGGTGGGGGGCATGGTACAGCAGGTCGCCCGCCGAGCGGATGCCGAGGCGGGCCAGCGCCTCCGCGCGGGCAGGGCCGACGCCCTTCAGGAACTTGACCGGCGACCGGAGTTCGAGCGTCATTACCCGCGGATGAGGCGCTGGGCGTAGCGAGCGGCGTCGAACGGCTCGAGGTCGCCGGCGCTCTCCCCCGTGCCGAGAAACCGGATGGGAACCGGGATGGCCCGGCGCACGGCTACGACGGCCCCGCCGCGCGCCGTCCCGTCCAGCTTGGTCACGACGAGACCGGTGAGCGGAACCGCGGCGGCGAACTCACGGGCCTGCGCCACGGCATTCTGTCCCACTGAGCCGTCGAGCACGAGCAGCGACTCATGGGGCGCTCCCGGGCGGCGCTTCCCCACGACCCGCACCACCTTCTGCAATTCCTCCAGGAGGCGCGTTTCCGTGTGCAGCCGTCCGGCGGTATCCACGAGAACGGTATCGCGGCCCCGGGCGAGCGCCGCGTCGATGGCGTCGAACGCCACCGCCGCCGGATCGCCCCGGCCATCCTCCGCCCCGATGCACGGCACGCCGAGCCGGTCGCCCCATTGGCGTAGCTGCGACACGGCACCGGCACGGAACGTGTCCGCGGCCGCGAGGAGCACGCGCCGCCCCTCCCCGGCGAGCCGGTGCGCCAGCTTCGCTACGGTCGTGGTCTTGCCGACGCCGTTCACGCCGTACACCAGCACGACGGTCGGTGGCTCGGGCGCACGTGCCATCGCGCCCGGATCCTCGGGTCCAGCCAACAGCTCCGCCACGGCCTGCTCGAGGTGACCCTCCCGCTCCGCCGCGGGCGTGCGGCGCAGATCGGCGATCAGCTCGTCCGTGGCGGCCACGCCGAAATCCGCCTCGAGGAGGATCCGCTCGGCTTCCTCGAACGACGAGTCATCGCTGCGGCCCAAGACGCGCGCCAACCGGCGCCACAGTCCCATCAGGGAAGACCCTGCCGCCGCCGCCACGCCCACTCCGCGACGAACGCCGTCACTGCGAGAACGTAGAGCCACCATTGGTCGCGTGCGCCGACGTCGCGCCGTACATCGCCTGCCTCGCCCGATTGGGAGCCGAAGGTCACAGCGGCGGGACGCCACTCGTCGGAGTACTGCTCGACCGCCACGATCCCGCGCTCCGTCCCGTCGGGCGCATGCCAGCGATAGACACCCGGCGGCAGATGGAGGTACGCCCGACCCGACGCGTCGAAGCGCAAGGTGTCGCTGCGGGTCCCGGTCGCCGACTCCAGAACTACGCCGGCGGCCCTCGGCACTTGACGGCCGAGCCAGCGCCACTCGAGCGCCGTCCCGTTCGGCGCTTCCGGGGTCACCGGGGCGAACCGCTCCCGACTCCCCGCTCCCTCCTCTGCCAGCAGCCAGTCGGAAATCGCCGCCACGAATGTGCGGTACGCCTCGGCCGGCGCCCCACCTCGGAACCCCCAGCGCCAGAGTCCGGTGCCGGCCACCGCGACACTCCGGCTCCCGGCGGAGTCGCGCAGCAGCACGAGCGGTCGCGCGGACCCACGCCGGCCCAGCCGGGCAGTGAGCAGGACCGTCACGGTGGAATCCGCGGGGAGATCGGTGAGGCCCACGGCAGGCGGGAGCGAGTCCCACGCCACCCCCGCCAAGGTTCCGGCGAGC
>JBGPIW010000362.1:0-3367 GCA_041485045.1 Gemmatimonadota bacterium
ACCGTGCCACTCCCGCAGCGACTCCTCGGCGCGTTGGAGCTGGCGGCGGGCGCTACCGGCGGTTCCGCGCCGCTGCAGAGCCTGTGGTACCTCGGCGGGCCGGCCTCGCTGCGCGGATATCCGGGAGGCGCGATCGCTGGCCCGGATCTCTGGCGGGCACGGGTGGAGGTGGCGACCGCGTCACCCGGCGTCCGGGTGGCGACATTCGCCGATGCCGGCTGGGCCGGCGTCGGGACCGCATTCGCGACGGGGCGCCCGCTGGTCGCCGTGGGGATCGGGGCCTCATTCCTCGACGGTATCCTCCGTTTTGATCTCGCCCGCGCGCTCGTCAATCCCAAGGGGTGGCGGATGGATTTCTACGTGGATGGGATACTGTAATCGGTAGTCGGTAATCGGTAGTCAGGGGAGCGGCCCGCAGGCATTACCGACCGCCGATTACCGATTACCGATTACCGACTACCGAAGTAGTTTCTCGCCCGTGCCCGATCCGCTCCCCGACATCGATCCCGTCGATCTCGAGTCCGTGCCCGTCGAGCGGGCGGAGACGATTCCTTCCGCCTGGTACACCGAGTCCCGGTTTCACGAGCTCGACCGCCAGGCCGTGTTCGGCGGTACCTGGCAATACGTGGCGGACCAGAGCGCGCTGGCCGCGCCGGGGGACGTCGTCGCCACCGACGTCGGCGGGGAGCCGATCATCGCGGTGCGGGACCGGGCCGGTGCCCTGCATGCGTTCTTCAACGTGTGCCGCCACCGCGGCGGGCCGCTCGCCCTGAAGGACGAGCACTGCGACATGCTGATCTGCAAATACCACGGCTGGACCTACCGGTTGGACGGCATGCTGCGCGGGGTGCCGCACTTCAATCACGTGGAGCTGTTCGACAAGGAGGACTACGGGCTGACCCGCGTGCCGTTGGCGCTGTGGGAAGGGCTGGCGTTCGTGCACCTCGGGCGCTCGCCCGAGGCGATCGAGTCCACCTTCGCCGGCATCCGGGAGCGCGTCGCGCCGACGCGGCTCGCCCGGTTGCGCTTCGTGCGGCAGGTGACCTATGAGGTGCGCAGCAACTGGAAGGTGTACGTGGACAACTTCCTCGAGGGCTACCACGTGCCCTACGTCCATCCCGAGCTGTACAGCCTGTACGACTATCAGAACTATGTCACCGAGGTCCACGACCGCTATAGCGTCCAGGTCGGTCCGCTGACCGCGGAGCGGAACGTCTATACCGCCGGGGGGGGAGAAGGGTTGTACTACTGCGTCTTTCCGAACCTGATGCTGAACGTGGTGCCCGGCCGGCTGCAGCTGAACATCGTCATTCCCGTGGCCGCCGATCACTGCCGCGTGGTGTTCCGTTACTACTACGACGACCCCGAAGCGGCGGGGGCCCGCGAGCGGATCGAGACTGACGTCACCTTCTCCGACCGGGTGCAGCAGGAGGACGCCGAGATCTGCGAGCGGGTGCAGCGTGGGCTGCGCAGCCGCGCCTACGACCGCGGCAGGTTTTCGGTGCGATTCGAGGAAGGGGTGCATCACTTCCAGCAGCTCCTCAAGCGGGCCTATCGCGATCACCTGGCGGTTTCGTGACCGATCTCAAGCGGCAGCTCAGCCTCCTCGACGCGACGATGATCAACGTGGGCACCATCATCGCGTCCGCGATCTTCATCGTCCCCGCGGAAATCGCGCTCCGGCTCCATGCCACCTCGCTCACCGTGGCGGTCTGGGTCGTGGGCGGGATCGTGTCCCTGCTGGGGGCGCTGTCGATCGCCGAGCTCGCGGCCGCGATGCCCGAAGCGGGCGGCGGGTTCGTCTACCTGCGCGAAGCCTACAGTCCGGTCTGGGGCTGGCTCTACGGGTGGGCCAACGGCGTCGTCATCAATCCTGCCTCCATCGCCGCCATCGCCGTGGGGTTTGCGGGCTACCTCGGTCACTTCGTGCCGCTCTCGGCGCCGGGGATCAAGTGGGTGGCGATCGCGTCGATCCTCGGGTTGACCGGGTTGAACATCCTCGGGGTGAGAGCGGGGGCGATCACGCAGAACGTGCTCACGTTCATGAAGGTCGGAGTGGTAGGCGCGCTGATCGTGACCGGGTTCGTGCTGTCGGGTGGAGGCGTGGCGAACTTCCAGCCGGTGTGGCCGACCGGGCAGGGCCATCTGATCGGGGCGTTCGGCGTGGCGATGGTCGCCGTGCTGTGGGCCTACGACGGGTGGATCGAGACGACCTACGTGGGCAGCGAGGTCCGCGATCCGGAGCGCAATCTCCCCCGGGCGATCATCTATTCCGCCCTCATCTGCATGGCGCTCTACGTCCTCGTCACCCTGTCGTTCACGTACGTGCTGGGCCCCGATCGCGTGGCGGGCTCCAAGCTCGTGGCGAGCGACGCCGCCCTGGTGACGCTCGGCGCGCTGGGCGCGGGGCTCGTCGCCGCGGGGATCCTGGTCTCGACCCTCGGCGCCAACAACGGCATCGTGCTGACCGCCGCCCGGATCCCGTATGCAATGGCGCGCGATGGACTGCTGTTCCGGTCGCTCGGCACGGTGCATCCGCGCTGGCTGACCCCGGCGAACTCCTTGCTCGTGCAGGCCGGGATCTCGATCGCGCTCACGGTCACCGGAGAATACAACAGGCTCTACACCTACGTTGTGTTCGCGCAGTTCCTCTTCTACGCCCTGTTGTGCGGGGCGGTCATCCGCCTCCGGACCCGGCGCGCCGATATGCCGCGCCCCTACCGAGCGTGGGGGTATCCGGTGACGCCGGTCCTGTTCATCGGTTTCGCGATCTGGCTGGTGCTCAACACGATTCGGGAAGATCCCCTGGACTCGGTCGTCGGGGCGGTGCTGATTCTCGTGGGGCTGCCGGTGTACTTCTACTTCAAGAACCGGCGGTCAGCCATCGGCCATCAGCCATCGACTTGATCAGCCTATTCCCGCTGATGACCGATAGCCGATAGCCGATAGCCGCCGTTTCTTACCGCGCCAGCAACCCATCCACCGAAATCGCCCCGGCGCCGATCACCAGCAGCGCCGCGCAGATCGCGAGCACGAGCAGGTGGTACTCGAAGCCTTCTTTTCCCCCTTCGAGCTGCCCACCCCAATTCATGAAGAACCCCACGCCGCGGTGGACCTTGAGGATCGCGCCGATCATCACCGCGGCGATCAAGAGGGCCGCCGGGCGCGTCGCGAAACCGGCCACCAGGGCGATCGGTCCCAGGAACTCCGCGGCCAGGACGGTGAGCGCGACCGGGGTGGGGAGTCCAGCCTGCCCCTTGAGGTATTGCATCGTCCCGCTGTAGCCGTACCCGCCGAACCAGCCGAGCACCTTCTGGGCCCCGTGCGGGAAGATGACCAGCGCCAGGACGAGGCGCAGAATCAGCCC
>JBGPIW010000363.1:0-3363 GCA_041485045.1 Gemmatimonadota bacterium
CGGCGGGCTCAACCAGCTGCTGGCGGTCGGCGCCGTGTTCCCCAACGCCTATCAGGATCACGCGGTGACGGAGACGGCGCCGGGCCACTCGACGGTGCTCTCGGGGCGGTGGCCGGCGCACACCGGGATCATCACGAACACCCTGGGCGTGGGTGACACCGCGGCGCCGCTGCTCGAGGTGAACGGCCTGGGAGCCTCTCCGCGGCGGTTCCGCGGCACGGAATTCTTCGACTGGCTCGTCGCGGCGCAGCCGGCCAGCCGGGCGCTCTCCGTCTCGCGCAAAGACCGCGGCGCGATTCTCCCGATCGGCACGGCGCGGCAGGAGGTGTACTGGTATCAGGACGGCAAGTTCACCACGAGCCGCTATTACCACGATTCGCTGCCGCCGTGGGTGCGCGCGTTCAACGCTTTGCGTCTCCCGTTCCGCGCGGCCGGCCGGGAGTTCGGGACGCTGCTGCCCGATTCGGCGTACGCCGAGCCCGACAGCGAGCCGTGGGAGAACGGTGGCCACGACGTCAGCTTTCCGCATCACCTGCCGATCGATTCCGCGCGTGCGGCCGTCAGCTATGTCAGCACTCCGCTCATGGACTCGCTCACGCTGGCGTTCGCGCTCACGGGCGCGGACGCGATGCAGCTGGGACGGCGTGGCTTCACCGAGCTTCTGGCGGTGAGCCTCTCGGCGACCGACTACATCGGTCACGCGTTCGGGCCGGACTCTCGCGAGATCCACGATCAGGTGCTGCGTCTCGATCGCTCTCTCGGTTGGTTTCTCGGTCGATTGATGGACCGCTACGGTCGCGACAACCTGCTCATCGTCCTCACCGCGGATCACGGCGTGACGTCGTACCCGGAATTTTCCCGCGCGCACGGACACCCCGAAGCTCGCTGGGTGAATGTAGACACGCTGATCGCCGCGGTGAATCAGCAGCTCGACCAGATGACCGCGGCGGCCGCGCCGCGGCCATGGCTGGACTTCGATTCGGGCATCCTGTTCGTGCGGGACAACGGCCGGCTCGCGTCGCTGGGCATTCGTTCCGATAGTGTCCTCGCGGAGGTGGCGCGGCGGCTACGCGCCGTGCCGGGCGTGGCCCGCGTCGAAACGCCGGCCGAGATCGCCGCGTCCGATACCGCAGCGGATCCCGTGGCCCGGCGCTGGCGCCATGAACTGACGCCCGACGCGGGCGTCGGACTCGTCGTCACGCTGGCGGAATGGGACGCCTGGTCCTATTCCGGATTCAGCATCGCGGCCCATGGCCAGCCGTCCGAGCTCGACTCGCACGTGCCGCTCGTGTTCTGGGGCCGAGGCGTGCGGGGTGGAACGTACGGCGCCCGCGCGAATACGGTGGATATCGCGCCGACGCTGGCACGCCTGCTCGGTCTCGCGCCGCTCTCGATTCCCGACGGTCGAGTGCTCGTGGAGGCGTTGGCACCATGAGAGCTCTGGCTCTGGTGGCTGGCGGGAAAGTCAGTATGTTGGGCGCATTCCGGGCGGCTTCGCGGGCGGTCGTTCGCTTTGCCGCGTACGTGTACCTGAGCGGGGGGGATCACATCATGCGGAAGATGCGAGTGGCAGGCGGGCTCGCGGTGTTAGTAGTTGGGGCTGCGCTGCCGGCTGCGGCGCAGGCCACGATCGGTTTCGACGCGGCGTTCAACAGTGCGTATGTGTGGCGCGGGCTGAGTTACACCAATAAGCCGGTACTCCAACCGGATGTTTGGCTCAGCGTCGCCGGCTTCACGGGCGGCGTCTGGGCGAACGTCGAGCCCTCGAGCTACACCGGCGCCAGCGACCTCAGCGAAAACGGCACCGACGGGGCCGGGATCGCAGAGATCGACGGCTGGATCGAGTACGCGCGCGCCAGCGGCAACGTGAACTGGAAGCTCGGCTGGACGATCTACACGTTCGACACGAACAAGAGCGGATTCACCGCGTTCTACGACACGCATGAATTCTATGGACAGGCGAGCATTGGCGGCCTTCCGTTCACGCCCACCCTCTATGCTGCCTATGACGTCGATAAGGTCAAAGGACTTTACCTGCAACCCTCCATTTCCAGAGCAGTGGCCGTGAGTCCCAAGGTGTCGGTCACGCTCACAGCGCTGGCGGGCATCTCGGCCGGGCAGGAGGTCAGCGCCAACGACGTCAGCGCCAACTTCGCCAATAGCGGTCTCGCTCACCTTGACTTCGGGGCGTCGACCTCGTTCTCGGCTGGGTCGGTTTCGATCGCTCCACAGTTCCACGTGCAGTGGTGCCACGACGATTTCACGAAGATCGCTTCCCCCACCACCCAGCACTCGGCGAAAGTGTGGGGCGGTGTGACGTTGAGCTGGTCGCACGCCCTAGGCGCCAGCAAGTCGGAGTAGCCTCGGGCCACGCGGTTGTGCTGCGGGCCCGCCCTCCGGGGCGGGCCCGTTTCGTTTGCGCTTGCCCCGAACCCCCGCAGGTGTATTGTCGTTCCCCATCGCATGAGGTGGCCGTCTTTACCATCGACCGGGAGGGGGCTGCATGGCGGACCGCAACCAGCACCGCGAAGAGCAGATCCGGCAGGACATTCGCGATCTGCACAAGCTGGGCTACGCGCAGCAGCTGTTCCGCGAAATGGGCGGGTTCTCGAACTTCGCGATCTCCTTCTCGATCATTTCGATTCTCACCGGCGCCATCCTGCTGTACGGCTACGGGCTCAAGTTCGCCGGGCCGGTCATCAACACCGTCGGATGGCCGGTCATCAGCCTGTTCACGCTGTGCGTCGCCGCGTCCATGGCGGAGCTCGCCTCGGCGTACCCGACGGCGGGGGGCCTCTATTTCTGGGCCTACCGCCTCGGTGGGAAGACGTGGGCCTGGGTTACTGCCTGGATGAACATGATCGGCCAGATCACGATCACCGCCGGCATCAACGTGGCGGCGTCGATCTACATCGTCGGGGCCATCACGCGGATCTTCGGGCTCCCGGCCGACCAGCACGTGCCGGTGTTCGGCACCATGACCAACTGGTACTTCTACATCTTCGTGATGGTCTTGATCATGATCCCGCAGGTGCTGATCAACGTGTTCGGGATCAAGCTCACCGCCAAACTGAACGACTTCAGCGTGTACTGGCACATCGCTGGTGTGCTGATCATGGCGCTGCTCCTCACGTTCCTCGGGAAATACCACAACAGCCTGGGCTTCCTGTTCTCCCATCCCACCACGGTGAACCCGTTGGACGCGGCGTCTGCGGTCGTTTCGCCCGACACCGCCGCGTCTCCGGCGCTCGTCATCGGCACCAAGACGTTCCATTCGCCGCTCTTCGGGCTCTTCCCGGGCCTCGTCGGTCTCTATAAGGCGGCGCCCTTCTTCCTCGTGTTCGTGTTGGCGCTGCTGCAGGC
>JBGPIW010000364.1:0-3322 GCA_041485045.1 Gemmatimonadota bacterium
ATCGTGATTCTGGGCGGTTTGATCACCTCGACTTTGCTCAACTTGTTCGTAGTGCCCAGTCTGTACCTGCGGTTTGGGAAGGCGGCGTAGGCTCGTATGACTCAGAAGGGAGATTCGACTCATATGCAGAGCGATCAGGCGGGACACCCAGGGGCGGGGACCGATGTCTTGGTGGCCGAAGGCCTGGCTAAGACGTATGGACCGCGACACGCGCTGCGCGGCCTGTCGTTCACCCTGAAATCCGGACGCATGCTCGGGTTCCTGGGACCCAACGGGGCAGGGAAAACGACCTCGATCCGCATCCTGACGACGATCATGGAGCCCGACGCCGGGCACTTTACCGTGGACGGGATCAGTCACAAGCACCCCGACCAGATCCGCCGGCGCATCGGGGTCCTGCCCGAGAGCTTCGGGCTGCCCAAGCAGATGACCGGCATCGAGTATCTGACCTACTTCGGCCAGCTCTACGGGCGCACGGCGAGCGACGCCAAGGCGATCGGTCTGCGCTTGATGGAGGAAGTGGGACTCAAACAACGGACCCGGTCCCTCGTCAGCACCTACAGTCACGGCATGCGCCAGCGCATCGGCATCGCGCGTGCCCTCGTCAACGATCCCGTGGTCGTGTTCCTCGACGAGCCGACGATCGGTCTCGATCCACGCGGCCAGCAGGAGCTGCTCGGACTGGTGCAGCAGATCGCCAGCGATCGCGGCGCCGGCGTCATCCTGTGCAGCCACCTGCTCTCCGAGGTGGAGAGCGTGTGCGACGACGTCGTCATCTTGAGCTCGGGCGAGATCGTCGCGTCCGGTGCGGTGAGCGAGGTCATCGGACGGACGGAGCAAAACGTCATCCGCATCCGCGTCCCCACCGCCGCTTTAGAGGACGCCCAGCGGGAGTTGGAGGCGATCCCCGCCGTGCGCAAGGTCGTGCCTGCCAGCGGGCAGCCCGGGTGGCTGCGCGTGGAGCTGGACGAAGGCGCCTCGGACGACCATCCGATCAACAACCGGATCCTGGAGACGTTGATCCGTGCCGACATTCCGATCGTGAGCTTCGAGCCCGAAGGCGGGCGCTTGCAGGATGTCTTTCTGCAGCTCACCGCCGGTGGGATCAAGTGAGCATCGCCGCCGATCGCGGGGAGGCGTCGCGGTCTGGGTCGCCGACCTGGTGGATCGTGTTCTGGCGCGAGCTGCGGGACCTCTGGGTCGGGGGCAAGGCGCTGTCGCTGATTCTGATCTATACGCTCCTGCTGGGCATTTACGCGTACCTGTTCGCCAGCAATTCGGAGCTGCAGCTGTTGCCGTTGAAGCAGATGGTCCTGGAGATCGTCAAGGCGGCGATCTTCGTCGGGCTGTTCATCTGCCTGATCGTCGGCGCCGACACCTTCTCGGGCGAGCGGGAGCGCGCCACGCTGGAAGGGTTGCTCCTGACCCCGACCAGCCGGCGGCAAATCGTGGTCGGGAAGTTTCTGGCCGCCGTGTCCCCCTGGCCCGTAGCCCTGGCGGTCGCCATCCCGTACTGGGTGGTGCTCTCCAAAGGGGACCCGGCGCTCGGGCAAGCGCTGCTGTGGGGGCCGCTGGTGGGGACGCTCCTCGCTCCCGCGTTCGCCGGCCTCGGCATGCTGGTGAGCGTATGGTGCAATTCCAACAAGACCAGCATGCTCGTCAGCGTGGGGCTGTACCTCGTGTTGATCCTGCCATCGGAGTACGCGGGCTTGGCGACGGTGACCGTGAGCGCGCAAGCGGCCGAGCGATCCAATGTGCTGCAGCTGCTCAATCCGATGGGCGCCACCAGTCGACTGCTGCATGAGAGCATCATGGACAACGCGACCGTACATCAGTTGTGGCTCTGGGTGACGACGCCGGCCTTGTTCCCCGTCGTCGTGCTCGCCGTCCTGATCGCCTACGTCGGACCGGCCCTGCAGCTGGAAGGCGGCATGAAGCGCATGCGGACGCGGCCGGCATGAACGCCCCTCGCGCTCACCGCTCGGGTCCAGGCCTGTTGGCCTGGTGGGTCGTGTGCCGCCGTGAGCTCCAGGAGCTCTGGGTCGGGGGTCGGGCGCTGATGATGCTGCTCGTTTACACGGTCGTCATCGGGGTGACGACGTTCCTCATGGTCAGCAACAGTCAGCTCGACATGACACCGCCCAAAGAAATGGCGTGGTCGACGCTGCAGACCTGCATGTACGTCAGCGTGTTCATGGGTCTGCTCATCGGTGCCGACACCCTGAGTGGTGCCAGGGACCGTTCCGCGCTGGAGACGCTGCTGCTGACCCCCGTCAGTCGGACGCAGATCGTGCTCGGCAAATTCCTCGCCAGCATGTCGCCATGGCCTGCCGCCCTGGCCGTCACGTTCCCGTGCCTGCTGGTCGTGTCCCAGGGTGATCCGATCCTCGGAACGGCGCTCAAGTGGGTCGGCATCGTGGGAAGCCTGCTGGTCATCGGATTCACCGGGCTGGGGATGCTCGTGAGCTTCTGGTCCAACTCCAATCGGACCAGCCTGTTCACCAGCCTGACGATCTATCTGCTGTTCCTGCTCCCCGCGCTGCTGCCCGGACAGGCCCAGAAGGGACTGGTGGGGAAGTTCTTTCAACGATCGAACCCCCTGGCGGGCGCGGACGAATTTCTGGAAAAGGTCATCGTGAACAACCGGAGTCTGCACGACTACGGAACCTGGCTGAAAGGGCCGGTCGTGTTTCCCATCATCGTGATCGTCCTGCTGTTTGTGTACGCCGCTCCGCGACTCCGTCTGGAAGCCGGCGGGGCGAGCCTGTTCCGGCTGCCGTGGGGCCGCCAGGCCCGGCTACGAAAAGACCTGGAGGTGACGGCATGAGCGACCGAGCCGTTCCCGTGGAATCGGCGTCGCCCACGTGGTGGATCGTGTTTCGGCGCGAAGCCAAAGACCTCTGGGTCGGTGGCAAGGCGCTCTACCTGATCCTCATCTATATGATCCTGCTGGGGATCTATTCGTACACGCTGGCCGGCAACGCAGAAGTGAAGTTGCTCCCCATGCGGGAGATGATCTCGGAGATGGTGAAGCATTCCATCGCCCTCGGTCTCTTCATCTGCATGATCGTGGCGGCAGACGCCTTCAGCGGCGAGCGGGAGCGCGGGACGCTCGAGACCATGCTGTTGACGTCGGCGAGCCGGCGCCAGGTGGTCTTGGGCAAGTTCCTGGCGGCCCTTTCTGCGTGGCCGGCGGCCCTGGCGGTCGCCATCCCCTACTGGGCCGTGTTGGCGAAAGGGGATCCGGTGTTCGGCCAGGGCCTGCTCTGGGGCATCGCGGTGGGAACTGTGCTGGCGCTGGCGATGACGGGCCTGGGGATAC
>JBGPIW010000365.1:0-3317 GCA_041485045.1 Gemmatimonadota bacterium
AACACATCGCGCGCGTGGAAGGTCGGGGACGCATCCCGCAGGATCGGGAGTGCGACAAAGCGCGCGTCATCGGGAAGCAGCGTGAACAACCCGTTGTCTGGCCCGACGAATCGATGTCCGCCTGCCTGCGCGGCTAGGGCACGACGGTCGGTCCCCACCCCGGGATCCACGACCACGAGGTGCACCGTTCCCGCCGGAAACCGCGACCACACCCGCGACAGGAGGTATTGGCCAGCCCGCACGTTGCCCGGCGGTACGTCGTGCGAGATATCGACCAGGGTGGCGGTGGGGGCGCGTGACAGCAACACCCCTTTCACCTCGGCGACGTAGCTGTCGGCGGTGCCGAAATCGGTCAGAAGAGTGATGATAGACATCGCTTATCAGGTATCAGCCGTCGGCCGTTCGCGCTACACGATTGCGCGGCGCCACGTGCCCAAGAGCCAAAAGACGGTATTGGCTAGTCCCCGGGCGATGGCAGTGAGCGAGAGCGCGAGCCAGATGCCGAACAACCCCAACGGGCCCGACCACCAAGCGGCGAGCGGAACGCGGAGCGCGGTGAAGAGTGTTCCCACGAGCATCGGCCAGAACGTGTACCCCGCGCCCGCCAGCGCGCCCTCGAGCACGATCTCGAACGTCTGACCGATCTGTGCAAACGCGATGATCCGCAAGTAAAGACTGCCGTCCTCGATCACGCCGGGATCGGTCGTAAACAGCGCTACCAGACGCTCGGGGATGGTGACGAACGCGAGGGCGGTGGGGACGGTCACACACAGACAGTAGAGGATCGTGAGCCGGGCCGCCCGTCGGGCCCGGTCCTCCCGCCGGGCGCCGAGGTTCTGCCCCACAAGCGCCGCCGCCGAGAGGGCGAACCCTGAAATCGCGACGAACCCCAACCCTTCCACTTTGTGACCGACGCCGAGCGCCGCCAGCGCCGGCGTCCCGAAGCGCGCCGTGAATCGGGTGAGCCACATGTAGATGAGGGAGAGGAGTACGCCGGCGAGCGACAGCGGTGCGCCGACCCGCAACATGGTCGGCACCGCCCGCCATTCGGGGAGGTCGAGACGGATCAGGCCGCGCCGGAACGCGATCACGACGCCGATCAGGAACCCACCGCCGCGCACCATCACCGACGCGAGCGCCGCCCCTTCCACTCCGAGACGCGGGAATGGGCCCAGTCCGGCGATGAGCAAGGGATCGAGGACGAGCGACAGCAGCACGGACCCGACGAGCAGCCACATCGGCGTGCGCGTGTCGCCGGAGGCGCGGAAGGCGGCCTCGATCGCGAAGAAGCCGAACACCAGCGGTCCGCCCAGGAGCCAGGTCCCGAGATACGCGTGACCCAGCCGGGCGACCTCGGCGGGCACGGTCATGAAGCGGAACAGCGGATTGGTGAGCGCCAACCCAAGGGCGCTTACCGTCACACCCGCGCCCAGGGCATAGAGCACCGCGGCTCCCGCGGCCCGGGCGGCCCGGTCCGGCGACCCTGCGCCGTGGCGCCGGGCGGCAACGGCGATCAGACCGACCTCCACCATCTCGCCCAGGTTCAGCAGGATCCAGACGAAGAACCCGGCGGTCGAGACCGCGGCGAGCGCCGCCGGGCCGATGATCCGACCCACCCACATGGCGTCGATCACCCCAAAGGTGAAATGGCACGCCATCATCGCAACGGCGGGGATGGCGAGACGCAGGATGACCGGCCGCAGCGGACCGGTGGTGAGTACCCCCGGGGTGCCGACGGCCGAATCGCTCACGGGGGCTCATGCGCCACCTCGCGCAGAAAACGCTGGAACACCGGGTTCGCCGGGTAGCGCCGGGCGAGTGCATCCACCAGGGCGAGGGATTCGGTCCGCCGCTCGACCCGCCGGCCGGCGTCGCGATCGGCTTCACGCACGAGCGCGGCGGCGAGCACCCATGTCCCTTCCACCCGCGCCAGATCCCCATCGCGCGCGACGCGGCGCATCATCGCCAGACCGTCCTCGGCGTTCCCGCCCCCGAGCCCGATGATGCGAGCCACGATCTTGGCGATGGTGCTCGCCCGCGCGAGTCCGTAACTGTAGAGGCCGAGTCCGAGAAAACAGTCCGTACACGACGAGTCGGCAGCGAGGACGCGTCGATAGGCGTCGCGCATCGCCTTCGCGTCTTTGGCCGCGCCCCACGCGTGGCCGTTCAGCTCCCGCTCGCGAGCGCGGTACCCCAGCGCGGTCGCCAGCCAGAAGTCGCGATCCATTCCCGGCGGTTGGGTCTTCGCGAGCGCGATGGCCCGAGCCAGCAGCGAGTCGATCGGTGCGGCTGCGAAGCTGTCGGAGTCTTTGGCCGCGGCCCACCAGATATAGGCGCCGGCCTGGAAGACGACCGGTGCGGGGTCGGCGGTGTCCCGTGCGCTCAGGTCGGCGAATACGCGCGCCGCCGTGGCAAAGTCACCGGCGTACAGCGTATCCAGGCCCGCACGCAGGTCGGGGCGCGCCGTCCGTGGCTCTCCCCCGGTCGACTGGAGAAGAACAACGGCGGCCGTGACGAACCGCATTTCAGCGGGCGATGGGCAGCGGCCCGGAGCGCGCGGATTGGAGCAGCGTGGCGACCTGGCGGGCAGTCTCCGCCAGCGCTTGGCCGGCCGGCGAGTCGGGCTGGGCAACGACGATCGGCTGGCCACTGTCGGCGAGGCGGGCGACGCCTGCCTGCAGTGGCACCTGACCGAGCAGCGGGACGCCGAGCTCGTCGGCGAGGCGCTGGCCGCCGCCCGTCTGGAACAGCTCGCTCTTCTTGCCGCAGTGCTCGCAGACGTAGTAGCTCATGTTCTCGACGACGCCCAGCACCCTCGTCCCGACGCGCTCGAACATCTTGGCGCCGCGCAGCGAGTCCCCGGTGGCCACCAGCTGCGGCGTGGTCACGATCAGGGCGCCGTGCAGATGGATCGTCTGGACGAGTGAGAGCTGCGCGTCGCCGGTGCCCGGGGGCAGGTCGACGAGGAAATAGTCCAGCTCGCCCCAATCCACGTCGCGCAGGAACTGCTGGATGATTTTCATGATGATCGGCCCGCGCCAGATGGCGGGCTGATCGCGCTCGACGATGAAGCCCAGCGACATCAGTTTTACGCCGTGGGCCTCGAGCGGCTGGATCTTGCCGCCCGTCACCGGCGGCTTCTCGTCCACGCCCATCATGCGCGGGATGTTGGGGCCGTAGATATCGGCATCCATCAAGCCGACCGCATAACCGCTGTGCGCGAGGGCCGCCGCGAGATTGACCGAGACGGTGGACTTCCCCACTCCCCCCTTGCCCGACGAGATCGCCAAGACGCGGCCCAAGTGGGGCATCTCCGC
>JBGPIW010000366.1:0-3315 GCA_041485045.1 Gemmatimonadota bacterium
GTCGAAGTTGCGCAGTACTTGTGCGTAGGGATAGCCGCGGTTGCGCAGCCACGCCGCCATCGTGTCGGCGGACGCCTGCATCTGGTAGCGGTTGAACGGGTCGCCCACCTTCAGCGGCAGGGCGCGCCGCAACGGACCCTCGTTCACGATGCCGGCGATCCCCTCCAGGTCCAACCGGCGGACGCGCACCGGCTCCCCTTCGAAAACCCGGAACGTGACGTAGACGTCGCGCGCGGTGCGGCGTACGCTGGTGTCCACGACCGCCTGCATATATCCGCTCTGGCGATAAAACAGGATCAGCCGCACCACGTCGCGCCGGAATTCCAGCTCGTCGAAGGTCCGCTTCGCTCCGAGACCGAGCCACCGCACCAGCCAGCTCGTGGCGAACCAGCTCGAGTTCGACGTCGCGATAACAGAGCTGAGGGTATAATCGTCGATCGCATGGTTGCCGACGTAGTTGAGCCGGCGGACCACACGCTCCGGCTCCTGCTGCGCGGTGAGCGGGTGAGCCACGGTCACGCACAGGGCGGCGAGAGCGAGGACACGCGTGAGATGCAATTGACGCTGTATGAAGGGCTCCGTATGTTGGCCGGCAACCACCCCGACTGTCAACCTTTTCGACACCGAAATTGATACCCAGGTTCCGGCACTTTCCGACGCTGCTGTGTACGCTCATCAGCGCCTGCGCCACGGAGCGCGGCGGCGTTGCGGCGCCGCTCGTCTACTACGAGAGCTACGACCCGCGCTCCCTCGATCCGGCGCTCTCCACCGACGTGCCCACGGGGGAGATGGTCACCCTGCTCTACGACGGGCTCACCCGCTTCGGAGCCGACGGCACGCTCGAGCCGGCGCTGGCCGATCGCTGGAGCGTGGACTCCGCCGGATTGCGGTACGTCTTTCATCTGCGTCCGGGCGTGAAATTCCACGATGGATCCGCCCTCACCACCGAGGCCGTGCGGCGCAGTTTCCTGCGCGTGCTCGATCCCAAGTCCACCGGCGGGCGCGCCTGGCCGCTGCTGCCGATCGACGGCGCGTCCCCCTACGCCGCCGGTGCCACCGACCGCGTGCGCGGGATCGAACTGCTGGGCGATACCGCCGTGGCGCTCTCCCTGACGCATCCCCTGGCCGTGTTCCCCAAATTCCTGGCGATGCCGGTCGCGTCGGTCGTCGCGCCCGAGCCGGCGGCCGACCTCGCGGCACGGCCCGACGGCACCGGCCCATGGCGCTTCGCGAGCTGGGCGCACGACGACGCGCTGCGCTTCAGCCGCAACCCCGCCTACTGGGGCGGCCCGCCGCAGGCCGAATCCCTCGTGGTCCGCATCATCCCGGACCAACTGGTGCGCGCCGCCGAATTCGAGTCGGGCCGGCTGGACGTGGTGGAAGTGCCGTTCGGCGAGACCGCGCGCTGGCGCGAGCGCCACGCCGACTGGCTGCAACAGAAACCCGCCCTGCGCGTGACCTACATCGCGCTCAACACCCACCGGGGCGCGTTGCGCGATGTCCGCGTGCGTCAGGCGATCAACCTTGCCGTGAACGTGCCCCAGATTCTCGCGACCGTCTGGGGCGGGCGAGGCATCCGCGCCCGCGGCGCCATCCCACCCTCGCTCCCCGGCGGCGACACGACACGGCCGGCGTTCGACTACGACCCGGCCCGAGCGCGCCAGCTCCTCGCCGCCGCGGGCGTTTCGAGCGGTTTCCCGCTCCAATTGTGGCGCACCGCCGACAACGAGACACTGGGTCGCGTGGCGCAGGCGGTGCAGGCCGACCTGGCGCAGGTCGGCATCCGCGTGGAGATCGTCTCGCGCGACGCCCCGAGCCAACGGGCCGCGGCGCGTGCCGGAAACGCCGACATGGCGTTGCTCGACTGGTGGGCCGATTACCCCGACGGCGACAATTTCCTGTATCCGCTGTTCTCGAGCGCCAGCTTCGGGCCGGGGGGCAACTATGCGTTCTACAGCGACCCCGTCACCGATTCGCTGATCCTCGCCGCCCGGCGCACCCAGGACGACGCTGCCCGGACCGCGCTCTACCACTCGATCGACGCGCGCACCCACCAGGCCGCCCCGTGGCTGTATCTCTGGTTTCCCGTAGACCTGTGGGCCCAGTCGCCCACCATCACGGGGTGGGAGCTCCCGGTGATCTTCAACGGGCAGCGCTGGACCGCGGTGCGCCGCGCGACGGGCCCGTGAGCGGAGTCCTGGGCCGGCGCCTGCTGCTCCTCGTGCCGACCTTGCTCGGCGTGCTCGTCGCCGCGTTCCTGCTCCTCGAGGTCGCCCCGGGGGATCCGGTGCAGGCGATGGTCGGCGAACGGGCCGACTCGGCCACGATCGCCCGCCTGCGCGCCGAGCTGCGTCTCGACGACCCGCTGCCGGTACGGTTCGGCCACTACCTGTGGGGCGTGCTGCGCGGCGATCTGGGCCGCTCCTACATCACCCAGCGGCCGATCGCACAGGACCTCGCGGAACGGCTCCCCAAAACGGCGCAGCTCGCGCTCACGGCGATGACCTTCGCGGCGGTGGCCGGGATCTCACTGGGCGTCATCGCCGCGGCCCGGCCCGGCGGCGCGGCGGACCGAACCGCCACTCTGCTCGCCTATCTCGGTGTCTCGTTTCCGGTGTACTGGGTGGGGCTGCTGCTGGTGCTGCTCTTCGCCGTCACGCTGCGCTGGCTGCCCCCGTCGGGATCGGGCGGGCTCGCGTACCTGGTGCTCCCGGCGGCCACCCTCGGCATGCGTTCGGTCGCGGTGCTCGCGCGCATGACCCGCGGGGCGATGCGGGAGGCGCTGGCGAGCGACTTCATCCGCACCGCCCGCGCCAAGGGAGTGCCGGAGTTCGCGGTCCTGACGCGACACGCGTTGCGCACCGCGCTCATCCCGGTCATTACGGTGCTGGCGCTCGACACGGGTAACTATCTGACGGGCAGCCTGCTCACGGAGTCCATTTTCGCCTGGCCCGGACTGGGCCGCTACGTGCTCACGGCGATCGAGAAACGGGACCTCCCCGCGGTCCAGGGTGCGATTCTGTTCATGTCGGTCCTGTTCGTCTTCGTCAACCTCATCGCGGACCTGTTGTATGCGAAAGCTGATCCTCGCATCGCTCACGATTAGCGGCGCCCTCGGCCCCGGCGCGGCCGCCCAGACCGCCGCCCGGCCGGGTCGCGGCCCCCTCGCCCGTCGGCTCGACGCGCTGCTCGACCGGCCGCCGTTCAACCGGGTCACCTGGGGCGTGTCGGTGGTGGACGATCGGGGGCGCGTCCTCTACGAGCGGAACGGCGATCGCCTGTTCGTCCCGGCGAGCAATACCAAGCTCGTCGTCA
>JBGPIW010000367.1:0-3294 GCA_041485045.1 Gemmatimonadota bacterium
ACCAGGCCCTCGCCCTCGGCTTCGCCCTGTATGCCGACGTCGCACAGGCGCGCGCCGCGGCCGACATCATGCAGAAGCTGTACCGGGCCGCCTACGACGTGGGGGCATCGCTCGCCGAGATCAATCCGCTCGTCACGACGCCGGAAGGCAAAGTCGTGGCGCTCGACGCCAAGATCGTGGTCGACGACAACGAGCTGGACCGCCGGCCTGAGGTCGCCGCGCTGCGGGACACGGCGGGCGAGGCGCCCTCCGAGGTGCAGGCGCGCGAGGCGGGCCTCACCTTCATCAAGCTCGAGGGGTCGGTGGGGTGCTGCGTGAACGGGGCCGGGCTCGCGATGGCGACGATGGATCTCGTGAAGTATTACGGCGGGTCGCCGGCGAATTTCCTCGACATCGGCGGCAGCTCGAACCCGCAGAAAGTCGTCAACGCCCTGAAGATCATCACCTCCGACTCCGCCGTGCGCGCGATCCTGTTCAACATCTTCGGCGGCATTACCCGGTGCGACGACGTCGCCAACGGCATCGTGCAGGCCACGGCGCAGTTTCCGCTTACGGTGCCCATCGTCATCCGGCTCACTGGCACCAACGAGCAGGAGGCGGTGCGGATCCTCACCACGGCCGGGTTCTCCGCACTCACCGACATGGACGAGGCGGTCAAGCAGGCGGTGGCGGCCGCCGGGAGGGCGGCGTGAGCATCTTCGTCAACGGCGACACGCGGCTCCTGGTGCAGGGGATCACCGGCCGCGACGGCTCGTTTCACGCAAAGCAGATGCTCGCCTACGGCACGCGGATCGTCGCCGGCGTCACACCGGGGAAGGGCGGCCAGACGTTCGAGGGGACCGTGCCCGTGTTCAACACCGTGGCCGAAGCCGTGGGGGCGACGCACGCCAACGCGAGCGTCATCTACGTGCCGGCGGCGTTCGCGGCCTCGGCGATCTTCGAGGCGGCCGACGCGGGGCTGCCGCTCATCGTCTGCATCACCGAGGGCGTGCCGGTGCTCGACATGACCAAGGTCATGCCGTTCGTGCGCGAATGCGGCGCCCGGCTGATCGGGCCCAACTGCCCCGGGCTCATCTCCCCGGGGGAGGCGAAAGTCGGCATCATCCCGGGCAACATCTGCGCCCCGGGAAACATCGGGGTGGTCAGCCGCAGCGGCACTCTCACGTACGAGATCATCCATCAACTCACCACCAACGGGTACGGCCAGTCGAGCTGCGTCGGCATCGGCGGCGATCCGATCATCGGGACGAATTTCATCGATTGCCTGACGGCGTTCGAGGTCGATCCCAAGACCACGGCCGTGGTGCTGATCGGTGAGATCGGCGGCGCCGACGAGCAGCACGCGGCGGCGTACGTCAAGACGAGGATGCAGAAGCCCGTGGTGGGCTTCATCGCCGGACAGACGGCTCCACCGGGCCGCCGGATGGGGCACGCGGGCGCCATTATCTCGGGCGCCGGCGCCACCGCGGCGGACAAGATGCAGGCGCTCGAGGAGGCCGGGATCTCCGTCATGAAGCGCCCGGCGGATGTCGTCCCGTTACTCAGATCGCGCCTCTAACCCGTCCCCTTTCCCTCGTCCCCCGTCCCTATGCTTACACTCGCGATCATCAAGCCTGACGCGTTGGCGTCCGGTTCCACCGGCAAGATTCTCGCGCACCTGGAAGCGCAGGGGTTTGTGGTGCGTGCCGTCCGGATGGTGCGGCTTTCGACGCCACAGGCCGAGGCGTTCTACGCCGTGCACCGCGAGCGCCCGTTTTTCCGCTCGCTTGTGACGTTCATGACGTCGGGGCCGTGCATCCCGCTGGCGCTGGAGCACGCCGCTGCCGTGACACAGCTGCGCGAGGCGATCGGTGCGACCGATCCCGCCGAGGCGAAACCCGGCACGATCCGGAAGCTCTACGCCCAGTCCAAGGAGAAGAACGCGATCCACGCCTCGGACTCGCCCGAGAACGCGGCGCGGGAGGTGGCGTTTTTCTTTGCGGAAGCGGAGTTGGCCGGGCTCTGAGCACCTTTCCTTGACGCAAGCAGGACAACGGGTTAGCTTCGCCCGCCATGTTGCAGTACGACCTGCGGGATCTCAACCAGGGACCCGTCGAAACGCAGGCCGAGGTGGCAGCGGACGATGCGTTGTTCGCCGGATTGGGGATCGCCCTCGTGGCGCCCGTCCGGGTCGGCGGGCGGTTGCAGGCGACGGGGGAAGGGCGATTCTACTGGCACGGCAGTCTCCACACCGTGGTGGCGGGTGAGTGCCGGCGCTGCCTCGTGCCCGTATCCGTGCCGGTCGAGGGCCAGGTCGGGGCGCTGTTTACCGAGGACATGACCGTCCAGGACGACCCGGACGCGTATCCGCTGCCGCCCCGCGCCATCGAGGTCGATCTCCGGCCGGCCGTGCGGGAGGAGCTGGCGCTCCTGGCACCGCGTTACGTGGTGTGTCGTGAGGATTGTCGCGGGCTGTGCCCGCGCTGTGGCAAGGACCTGAACGCGGGCCCCTGCGGCTGTGGACCGGCTCCGGATCTCCGGTGGCAGGCGCTGGCCGACCTGAAGGGCAAGCTCCGCGACTAGACGAGGCGTGCAGCGATGGCCGTCCCCAAGCGCAGAACATCCAAGCGGAAGAAACGCGCGCGGCGCACCCATTACAAGGCGGCGCCGATCGCCCTGCAGCCGTGCCCGCGCTGCAGCGACCTGAAGCAGCCGCACCGCGTGTGCCCCACCTGTGGCTACTACGCCGGCGAGCAGCGCATCGAGGTCGAGGACGCCTGAGGTGATCCGCATCGCGCTGGACGCGATGGGAGGGGACCACGCGCCTGAGGCGGAAGTCGAGGGGGCGGCCCAGGCGCTCGCCGAGCTGCCGCCGATCTTCACGGTGCAGCTCGTCGGACGGTCGGCCGTCATCGAGCAGGAGGTGGCGCGTCACGCCGACATCCTGCACAAGCGGCTGCAGGTGATCGACGCCCCTGAGGTGGTCGGCATGGGCGAGAAGCCGCTCGCCGCGCTCAAGAGCAAGCCCAAGTCCTCGATCGCGATCGGCCTCGGACTCCAGAAGAACGCCAAGTCCGACGCGTTCATCTCGGCCGGCAACACGGGCGCCGTGATGGCCGCCTCGACGCTGGTGCTGCGGCTGCACCCCGGGGTCCAGCGCGCGGCGATCGGCGCGCTGCTGCCCACCGGTGCGAAACCGGTGCTGCTGCTCGACGCCGGCGCCAACGTGGACTGCGACGCCCGCGAGCTGGTCGGGTTCGCGCACTTGGGCGCTGTGTACGCGCGCGATGTGCTGGGCCGCGCGGAGCCCGCCGT
>JBGPIW010000368.1:0-3276 GCA_041485045.1 Gemmatimonadota bacterium
CACGTCCAGCCGGTCGTTGACGAACAGACGGATCGGCGCATGGGCGGACAGGCGGATGGCCAGGTTGAAGTGCTCCAAGCCCGAGAGCGATCGCCCGCGTGCGTGGATGGCCAGGCTGTCCCCGGCGCCAGCCAGGTCGGCAGCGAGCCGATCGAGATCGGGGCGGCGGGCGATGCGCTCGTCGGTGATGGCATGCAGACGAGGGAGCGGAGCCCTCATGTGAAGCGGTGTCCGGCGGCCGGTCCGCGGCCCCGGATCCAGTCGGCCGCCGGCATGCGCTCCTTCCCCGCGGGCTGGACCTCCTCCGTCTCGATGGAGCCGTCCCCGCAGGCGATGAGCAGCCGGGTGTCGGTGGCCAGCACTTCTCCCGGCCGTCCCGACCGTTCGACGGGCTGTCCGCCGAACAGCTTCACCTCGAGCGCTCCGAGCATCGACCAGGCCGCGGGTTTCGGGTCCAGGGCCCACGTCTGCCGCGCGACCGCGATGGCGGGTTTCGTCCAATCGATGCGCGCGGTCTCGCGCGTGAGCTTGGGTGCGACGGTGGCGCGCGTGTGATCCTGGGGGACGAGCTTCAGCCCGTCCTGCTCCCAGAGGACGAGCGCCTCGATCAGGGCCTGCGCGCCCATCTCGGCCAGGTGTTCGGACAGCTCGCCGCCCGTCGTCCCCGGGATGATCTGGTGCGGCAGCTGATGCAGGATGGGGCCGGAGTCCATTCCGGCGTCGAGCTGCATGATGGTGACGCCGGTCGTCTCGAGTCCGTTGAGTATCGCCCACTCCACCGGCGCCGCACCGCGCAGCTGGGGGAGCAGCGAGGGGTGGACGTTGACCATCCCGCGGCGCGGGATGGCGAGCAGCTCGGGCTTCAGGAGGTGGCCGTACGCGACGACGACCGCCACGTCGGGCGCGAGGTGGCGGAGGCGGTGGAGCAGGTCGGGGTCGGTGGGGCGCTCGGGTTGGAGCACCTCGAGCCCTTCGGCAAGCGCGGCGACCTTGACGGGCGGTGCGACGGTGGTGGAGCGCGAGCGGCCCTGCGGGCGATCGGGTGGCGTGATCACGGCCCGCACATCGAAGCCCTCGCCCACCAGTGCGCGTAACGAGGGGACCGCGAATTCGGGAGTACCAAAGAAGACGACGACCACTAGCGCTCGCCAGCCGGCTCCGGCGTCACCTCCTTGATGTAGCCGGTTTCCCCTTTGCGGAGCCGCTTCCATTTGGCCAGCAGCAATCCCCGTTTCACCGCTGAGAGATGGTCGAGGAAGAGGACGCCGTCCAGGTGGTCGATCTCGTGCTGAATGGCGCGCGCCTGATAGTCGGCGGCTTCAAGGCGGAAGGGCGCGCCGTCCCGATCGAGCGCCTCGACCACGATGGACACGGGACGTTCGACATCACCGAAAATCTCCGGGATGGACAGGCACCCCTCTTCGGACACCTCGGTGGCGTCGCTGTGCTGCACGACCACCGGATTGACGAGCACCAGCGGCTCGGGGGCGTCCGTGCCGACGTCCACCACCGCGACCCGGCGAGCGACGCCCACCTGATTGGCGGCGAGGCCCACGCCCTTCGACGCGTACATCGTGTCGAACAGATCCTCCACCAGCTGGCGCACTCCGGCATCCACCACCGCGACCGGTTCGGCGCGCTGGCGCAGGAAGGGAGAGCCGAGCAGGTGGAGCGGTCGCAGGCTCACGCGGGCTTGGCGGCCTCCTCGCGGTTTCTCACCGTGGTGATGTTGGACCGGAGGACCACGAGCTTCGATTCGCCGCTGCGGATCGTGATCTCGTTGTCCTTCAGGTGCAGGACCTCGCCGATGATGCCGCCCGAGGTCACCACCTGATCGCCCTTCTGGAGCGACGCGAGCAGCTTCTCGTGCTGCTGCCGCTGGCGCCGTTGGGGGCGGATGATGAGGAAATAGAAGATCCCGAAGATCGCGCCGACCTGGATCAGCAGAATGCTCATGCTGGAGCCGGCCTGGCCCGACGGGGCGAACAGCAGTGCGGCGAACGGTACGGTCATGCGGGTTCCGGGTGCAGGTAGCGCTGGCGCCAGTCGGCGGCCCACGCAGTGAACTCGCCCGAGCGGATCGCCGCGCGCATCTGGGCGGCGAGCCGGATCAGGTAGCGGACGTTGTGCAGCGACAGCAGGCGCAACCCCAGCAGCTCCTCCGCGGCGAACAGGTGTCGCAGGTAGCCGCGGGTGTACGTCGTACAGGTCTCGCAGTCGCAGGTGGCGTCGAGCGGCCCGGGGTCCGTGCGGAAGCCGGCGTTCCGGATATTGAGCGGGCCCTCCGGCGTGAACGCCGTGCCGTTGCGCCCCATCCGCGTCGGCGCCACGCAATCGAACAGGTCCACACCGCGCTCCACCGCCGCCACCAGATCCTCGGGAAAACCGACGCCCATAAGATAACGGGGGAGTGAAGCGGGGAGCGCGGGCTCGAGCTGCTCCAGCGTCCGGTACATCAGCGGCTTCGGCTCCCCCACCGACAGGCCGCCGATCGCCAGGCCGGTCCAGTCGCCGAGCTCGAGGATCCGGTGCAGGCCCTCGCGACGGAGCGCGGGGGAGGCGCCGCCCTGGAGGATGGGCCAGAGAGTTTGGCGGACGGGCGGACGGGCGGACGGGTTGCTCACGTGGGCGGAGTCGACCGCCTGACCGCCCGACCGCCCATCCATGAGCTCGCCATGCCGCTTCGCGCATCGTTCCAACCACCGCAGCGTTCGCTCCAGCGCATCGCGGGCCGTCGGCTCGTCCGCGCCTCCCGGGACGACGTGGTCGAACGCCATCGCGACGTCGGCGCCGAGGATCCATTGGATCTCCATGGCGCGCTCGGGGGTGAGACGCCGGCGCGAGCCGTCGAGGTGGCTCTGAAAGTCGACCCCGTCGTCGTCGACGCGGCGGAACCCCTCGAGCGAGAACACCTGGAACCCGCCAGAGTCGGTGAGCAGGGGGCGGTCCCAGCTCATGAACCGGTGCAGGCCGCCGAGGGCGGCGACCACGTCTTCCCCCGGCCGCACGTGGAGGTGATAGGTGTTGGCCAACACCACCTGCGCGCCGATCGCCCGCAGGTCGTGGGGCGAGAGCGCCCGGACGCTGCCCTGCGTGCCGACCGGCATGAAGCAGGGGGTCTCGACCGTGCCGTGCGGCAGGCTGAGGGTGCCGGCGCGCGCGGCGCCGGATCTGGCGTCGAGGGCGAAATCGAACATCAGGTGACCGCCATCGCATCGCCATAACTGTAGAACCGATATCGCTCGCGTACCGCGTGCTCGTACACCCGCATCACCG
>JBGPIW010000369.1:0-3263 GCA_041485045.1 Gemmatimonadota bacterium
GACGCGCCGATGTGGTCGGCCTTGATTGCGGGACGCACCCCCGTGAAATCGGGCGCCGCCGCCTCCGCGGACGACGCCGCCTGCAGCTGCTTGAACTTGTCGACCAGGACCCGGATGTCTTCCTTGAGCTGCGTGGCCTCGGCGAGCACACCGTCCACGTGTTTGAAGAACCCGATGATCTCCCGCTTCACCGTCTCGCGCTCGACCTGGCTGGTCGCGGCATCGAGGCGATGGGCGATCGCATCGTACTCCGCGCGCAGTCCCGCAATCGGCGACTCCGGCATCAGCGGCTCTCCCCGGCGAGCGTCGCGGCGAGCGCCAGCTTTTCCTTGGACGCGAGCAGTTTGCCGGGATTGAGCACGATGATGGTGCGCGTGTCCCGCCCCACCAATCCGGTGATGTAGTCGGCGGCGAGGCCCTGCACGATCGGCGGCGGCGGGGTCACGTCGCCCGCCGCGATCTGCAGCACCTCCGTCACGGCGTCCACGACCATCCCGATCCTCCCGCCATCCATGTCCAGGACGACGATCCGGGTTTCATCTTTCAGTGGCGCTTCGACGCTCAGGCGTTTGCGCAAATCGACGACCGGAACAGCGCCGCCCTGGTATTGCAGCACGCCCTCCAGGAATTCCGGCGACTTGGGGAGCCGCGCGGGCGCCTCGTAGCGCAGAATCCGCTCGACCTGGAAGATGTTGAAGGCGAAATCCTGGCCCCCCACCCGGAAGGTGACGAGCTGGACATCATCGCCCGTGATCGTTCGTGTCATCCGATCCGCTCCCCCAGCCCGTCGAGATCGAGAATCGGGACCAAGCCGTCGCCGCGCGGTGCCACGCCGACCGCCCACGGCAGCGATTCGCCCTCAGGCAACGGCAACGCCGCCACCCGGACGACCTCGTCGGCGTCGTCGACCTCGAACGCCACGAGACGGCCGCCCAGCTCCAACAGGACCGCCGCGCGCCCCCGCTCGGGCGGCGGCGCCCGAAGCCCGAGGAGGGCCCCCAAGTGCAGCAACGGGACGAGCCGGCCGCGCATCGGCGTGAGCCCCCGCACCGCGGCGTTCGTGCTCGGCACCTCCTGGACCTCGGTCAGGTCGGCCACTTCCACCACCCGCTCGAGCGGCAGGCCGTAGACACGCTGCTCGGATCGCACCAGCAGGTAACCGACGCTCATGCGCCTCCCCCACCCGGCAGCCGGCCGCCGCGCCGCAGCAGCTCGGCGCCGATCCGCTCGGCGATCTGGGCCAACGGCACCACGGCGTCGGCGCCGCCCGCTTGGACAGCCGCCACGGGCATCCCGGAAATGACCGCGGATTCCCGGTCCTGGGCGAGCCCCATCCCGCCCGCATCATGAATCGCGCGCAGCCCCTCCGCCCCATCCCGCCCCATGCCCGTCAGCACCACCCCCACGGCGCGGGGGCCGAACAGCACGGCGACGGAGCGGAACAACGGGTCCGCCGCCGGCCGGACCCCCCACAGGGTAGGGCCCTGGTCGAGCACGATGACCGGACCGTCCTCGGCAGACACCACCCGCATATGATAATCCCCCGGGGCAACGTACGCCGTATCCGCGACGAGCGGCGCTCCGGCATCCGCTTCCACTACCCGCAAAACGCTCATACTGGAGAGTCGCTCGGCGAGACTGCGGGTGAAGCGCGGCGGCATGTGCTGCACCACGAGCACCGCGGCCCGCAGCCCCGCCTGCAGCCGCGGGATCACCTCGGCGAGGGCCCTCGGACCGCCGGTCGAGGCTGCGATCGCCACCGCGAGCTCGGCCCGCCGCCCCAGCTCGAGCGACGGCGCGCGCCGCGCGGGGGTCGGCGGGCGGGCCAGCACCGAGAGACGGGAGACATCGGCGGCGAGTGCCTGCTGCACCGCCGCGATGAGGCGCGGCCCCATGGCGAGAAACGCTTCGCGCGTCGCATCGACCGGCTTCGCGACGATTTCCACGGCGCCGAGCTCGAGCGCGCGGATCGCCCCCTCACTCCCCGGACCGGCGTGGGCGCTCACCACGACGATCGGCCGCGGGGTTTCCGACATGATGTACCCGATGGCCCCGAGCCCATCGAGCTCGGGCATCTCGAGGTCCATGGTGACCACGTCGGGCTGGAAGTGGTGCACCTTGCGCACGGCATCGAAGCCGTCACGCGCGGTACCGACGACGCGGAATGGCCCGGCACCCTTCTCGCCGGCGAGCACGTCGGTCAGGACTCGCCGCATCAGCGCGCTGTCGTCCACCACCAGCACGGTGGGCCGCCGGTCAGAAGACGACTTCATCGCCCCCCACGGTGCGACTCACCACGCGGCCGTCCGTGGTGTGGAAGTGCACGGAGCGACCGCGCTCGCCGCCCACTGCTTCTCCGATCACCGGAATGGCGCCGTCGCGCAGGGCGGCGCGGGAAGCCGCGATGTTGCGCTCGCCCATCTGCACCGTCCCCGGGGTCATGAGCTGCGCGAACATGCTGGCGCCGCCGGCGAGTTTCGCCACCAGCCGGTGCCGGTCGGCGCCCGCGGCGACGAGCCGCGTGACGAGGAAGGGGACTGCGGTTTCGGGGAACTTGGCGGGGTTCGTCTGATCGCGCGCCAGGCTGCGCGAGGGGAGGAGGACGTGGGCCATTCCGCCGACCCGGGCGACCGCGTCGTGCAGCATGATCGCCACACACGAGCCAAGCCCGAGGGTGATCAGCACACCGTCGCGCTCCACCGCCCATTCCGCCACGCGCACGAAATGTTCCGGCGCGGGCTTGCGCTTCACGCCGGCCTCCGGTAGATCCGCTCGCGCGCGCTCTCGAGGCGGAGCATGTCGCGCGCCGGGCCGAGCAGCGTCTCCACTTTGCCGAGCAACAGCAGCCCGTCCGGGCCCAGCGCGTCCGCAAAGGCGCGGAACAGCCGCTCCTGGCTCGGGCGGTCGAAATAGATCACCACGTTGCGGCAGGTGATCAGGTCGAGCGCGCTGGCGGGAGGCCGCTCGCGGGTCAAGTCGTGCTTCTGGATCTGAACGCGCTCGCGGACGGCGGCCACGGGGCCGCGGCTGCCGTCGGCGGCCGGCGGCTCGAGCCAGCGGCGCGCGAGGTCGGCGGGCATCTCGGTGAACGCGCTCGCGGGATACCGGGCCGCCTGGGCGCGCTCCAGGCTCACGCGGTCGATGTCGGTCGCGACGACGCGGGCGCGCGGCAGCCAGTCGAGCGTGCGGGTGAGCCGCGCCGTCTCCGCCAGCGCCACGGCCACCGTGTACGGCTCCTCTCCGGACGCGCAGCCCGCCGACCA
>JBGPIW010000370.1:0-3256 GCA_041485045.1 Gemmatimonadota bacterium
ATCTGCTCGGCCATGCGCTCGAACGTCTCGAACGCGCTCTTGTCGCCGATCGACGACATCGTCTCCTGGATGCGCTTGTGCGCTTCGGCGCGCTTGGCCCTCGCGATCAGGATGTTCTTCTTGCGCTTCGCCTCCTCGATCTTGTCGTTGAGCTGGCGCAGCGACAGCTTGAGCTTCTCGGTTTCCTCGCGGTGCTTGACCCAGGTCTCCTGCAGCTGCACGGCGCCCTGCACGTGCTCGTTGTAGCGCAGCAGCGCTTGCTTCGCCAGATCGTCGCGGTTCTCGCGCACCGCCAGCTCGGCCCGCTTCTCCCATTCCTCCGCGTGCTTCTTTTCCTCCTCCGCCTGGGCCCCGAGGCGCTTCTCGTCGGCGATCGCCGAGGCGACCTGCTGCTTCGCCTTGGCCAGCTGGCTGCGCATGTCGACGATCAGCTGGTTCAGCATCTTTTCCGGATTCTCGGCGCGCGAAATCAGGTCGTTGATGTTCGACCGGAGCAGCGTCGAGATGCGGTCAAAAATCCCCATGGCTATCCTCGCACGTGAGGCGGAGGTTACCGGCCGGTGCCCAGCTGTTGCCCACGCTTCTCCACCAGCAACCGTTCGGCGAAATCTAAGCGCTCGCCCAATTCCGAGACCTGCGTCGTGAGGAGCCGCAGCTGATCCTCCAGTGCGGCCACCCGCGGCGCATCCGCCACCTCACCATCGGCGCCGAGCCCGTAGCGCCGCCGCCGCCGCAGCCGGATCCCTTCGGCGATCGCTTCGCCGATGGGGGAATGAAAGAACCAGCGCGCCAGCACGACGATCGCCACCAGCGTCACCACCCCGCCGATCAGCGGCACGAGTTGAGTGACCAGGAAGTTCGGATCTACTCCGGGTGGTGGCATCGGCGCCTGCACGATGACGGGCGGAATCGGATTCTGGATCATTCTGGCACTGTACGCCCCCGGAGGAACCACTGTTTCAATGGGAAACTCCCGTCACCCCGGTGGCAACCGATCGGCCGGCTCTTTCCGGGCCAGGAGCCGCTCCGTAAAATCTACTCGCTCCGCCAGTTCCGCTACCTCGCGGCGCAGCTCCTCCACGGCTCCCAGCAGCTCTTCCCGCTCGCCCGCGTCCTTCCCAGGCGGGACCGCCCCGTGCCGCACGCGTTCGGCGAGGGCCTTTCCCAAGGGGGACAAGGAGATCATCCACGCGAAGAAGCCTCCCACCGCCACGATGGGGATAAACACGGCGATAAAGCGGGGGTCCACGCTATCTCCCCGCGGGCGGACCGATCCGCGCGGCTTCCCGGTCCTTGGCGAGCAGCCGTTCGGCGAAGTCGAGGCGCTCCGCCAACTCGCCGACCTCAGACCGCAGCTGCTGCAGCTCGCCCGACACCTCCTCGCGCAGCACCTTCACGTCTTCGCCTCCTGCGGTGCGCAGCGTTCCCCGGACCCGATCGGCGAGCGCGCGACCGATGTGAAACGAGAACAGGGACAACACCACACCGCTCGCGAGCAGGGCGACGATCACGACTCCAAACGTGTTGTCATCCATCGGACCTCCCTCGTTCCACCGGGGGCGCGAGCCGAGGCGCCTCCCGCTGCTTCGCGAGCAGCCGCTCGGCGAAGTCCAGCCGCTCGGCCAACTCGCTCATGTCCTCCCGCAGACTCTGCAACTCCGCGAGTACTCTCTCGTCAGGCTCCACCTTCGGCACCGGTGGCACTTCACCGCCGATGCGCTTCGCCAGGGCGCCGGCGATCGGGCGCAGCACCCAAAAGGCGCCGCCGAAGAACATGAACGCCGCTACCGCCTCCGGGGGGCTCATGGATTACTCTCCCGCGCAATCCGTTGCGGATCCCGCTGCTGGGCGAGCAGCCGCTCGGCGAAATCGAGCCGTTCGGCGAGCTCGGCCACCTCATGTCGCACGCGCTCCAATTCTTCCGCCTGAGCATCCCGCTGCTCGGCCATCTCCGTGCGCAGATCTTCGGTCTCCGGCAGCGCGTGTTTCCCCCGAATCCGGTCCGCCACCGCCCGGCCCACCGGCGAGAAGCCGAGAGCGACCGTCGTGCCGCCGCCGAAGATCAAGAGGATCGCGAGAACTCCTTCGATATCCATCGGCTCACCGCGGCGGGGCGATACGCTCAGCCGCGCGGCCCTTGGCGAGCATCCGCTCGGCGAAGTCCAGCCGCTCTTGCACCTCGGCGAGCTGGCCGCGGAGGTCGTCGACGTCCTGTCGCAATTGCTCGACGTCCACCGATCCCGCGCCCGCCACCCGGGCTTTCGCCTCGATCCACTTCGCTTCGTTGTTGGACCAGCCGCCGATCCATTGTGCCAACGCCTTGCCCACCGGACCCCGCAGCACGAAAATGGCGGAGACCGATAAGGCCATGATGCTGAACGTTATCGCCGGTGCCCAATCGCTGCTCATGGTTCGTGCTCTCCCCTCCGACTCAACCTAGTACTCAGTCCCCGGCCCGCAACACCTTGCGCAGATACTGCCCCGTGAACGAGCCCCGGATCTGGGCGACCTGCTCGGGCGTGCCTTCCGCCACGACCTCCCCGCCGCGATCGCCCCCTTCGGGCCCCAGGTCGATCACCCAATCGGCCGTCTTCACCACGTCGAGGTTGTGCTCGATGACGACCACGGTGTTGCCCTTGTCCACCAGACGATGCAGCACCTCGAGCAGCAAGCGCACGTCCTCGAAGTGCAGGCCGGTGGTCGGCTCGTCCAGGATGTACAACGTCCGACCGGTGTCCCGCTTGGCCAGCTCCGTGGCGAGCTTCACACGCTGCGCTTCGCCACCCGAGAGGGTTGTCGCCGACTGGCCGAGGTGGATGTACCCGAGTCCTACGTCATTGAGCAGTTCCAGTTTCGAACGGATCCGCGGCTGCGCTTCGAAGAACTCCAGGGCATCCGCCACCGAGAGGTCCAGCACGTCGGCGATGCTCTTTCCTTTATACCGTACCTCGAGGGTCTCGCGGTTGTAGCGCCGCCCCTTGCACACCTCGCAGGGCACGTACACGTCCGGGAGAAAGTGCATCTCCACTTTGACCAGGCCGTCTCCCTGGCACGCCTCACAGCGCCCGCCCTTCACGTTGAAGGAGAAGCGGCCCGGACCGTAGCCGCGAATCTTGGACTCCGGGAGGAAGGTGAACAACTCCCGGATCGGCGTGAAGAGTCCCGTGTAGGTGGCCGGATTGGAACGTGGCGTACGCCCGATGGGACTCTGATCGATGTCGATCACCTTGTCGATGTGATCGAGACCGTCGAGGCG
>JBGPIW010000371.1:0-3250 GCA_041485045.1 Gemmatimonadota bacterium
ACCACATCATGAAGCTGTACAACGTCGGGCCGAAGAAGGCGTGCGACTACATGCTCACCGGGGTCCACACGATCGGCCAGATCCCGCCCAAGCAGAAACTCCCCGACGCGGCGCAGCGGCAGATCCGGGCGTTGCAGGAGAGCCGGTTGATCGTGGAACCCCGGCTCAAGGCTGCGCTCGAGCCGTTCACCGGCCGGCTCGGCTTTCTCGATTTCGAGACCATTTCCCGTGCGGTCCCGGTGTGGCCGGGGATGGCGCCGTGGGAGCAGGCGGCGGCGCAATTCAGTTATCACGAGGCCCGGGAGGACGGCACGATCCACCATGTCGGGTACCTCGCCGAGGGCCCCCAGGACGCGCGACCGCAGTTGGCGCGCGCGATGCTCGAGGCCACGGCGGGCGCCGAGCGGGTCGTGATGTACACGCCGTTCGAGCGGACCCGGATCCGGTCGTTGCAGGTCGCGGTCCCCGAGCTCGCGAACGACCTGAAAGCGCTGGAAGACAAGCTGATCGATCTGCACCCCGTGATCCGGGACCACGTGTACCATCCCGATTTCCAGGGGAGCTTCAGCCTGAAGTACGTGCTGCACCCGTTGGTCCCGGAGCTGACCTACAACGATCTCGTCATCGTGGACGGGTTGGTGGCGAGCGTCGAGATCGCGCGGCTCCTGTTCGTGGCGCAGCGCATTCCACCGGAGGAGCGCGACCGAGTCCGGCAGGATTTGTTGGACTATTGCGAACGGGATACGTGGGCGATGGTGAAGTTGCTGGAGCGGTTGCGGGAGTTGGTCGCGGCATTATGAAGGAGTTAGGCGGGGCCCAGCACCTGCGTGAAGAACGCCGGCAGGTCAACCCGGAGCGGGTCGATTGTCCGATCGGGCTGCCACTGGAGTGAATCAGTCAGGACTTCGGGCCGATCGTCGCCGGGTCGCCAGCGCTCCACGATGCGGGCGTCGAGGTCGACGATCCAGTACTCCGGGACGCCCGCCCGTTGATACAGCCGACGTTTGACCGTTCGGTCGGTGCGCGCTGTCGATGGCGAAAGCACTTCCACGGCGAGGAGCAGGCGGCTGAAGTCGCCCCAACCGCTCGGCACGCGTCCTTCGGGCTTCGGGCCTACGAACACGTCGGGCTGAACCAGCGCGCCCGGCTCCGGCTCGATATCAGCGGGAGACATCAAGGCGTATCCCACTCCTGCACGCTCGGTGAAGTCGCTCAATAGACGAAACAGGCGCCCCACGGCCACCTGGTGCGAGACACCGGGCGCCGGCGTCACCAGCAGCTCTCCCGAGACGATCTCGTAGCGACGTCCGTCTTCAGGCAGCGCGCGCACCCGTTCCGGGGTCCAGATTTCCATGGCCTGCGGCATACCCATAGTGTGCTCGGCTCAGCGAACAGGTGGCAAGGGGACACCCGCCAAGCTGCGGAGAACTGGGCGGTGGGTCGGCATCATTTCGTTTCGTTCGGGACCTGTATTTACGCTTCGAGCGCGGCTTCGGCTTATATTCGGTCCCATGCCCGACCAGCCGGATCACCTCGCGGGCCTCAATTCGGCCCAGCGCGAAGCGGTGGAGTACGGCAGCGCCGGTCTGCCCCAGGAGCTCCCCGGTCCCCTGTTGATCGTCGCCGGGGCCGGGACGGGGAAGACCAAGACCCTCGCGCATCGCGTGGCGCACCTCGCGATGCGGGGCGCGGATCCGAGACGGATTCTCCTCCTCACCTTCACTCGACGGGCGGCGGACATCATGACGCGGCGCGCCGAGCAGATCTCGGGCGCGACGCGGGTGGGATGGTCGGGCACGTTTCACGCGATCGCGAACCGGTTGCTGCGCCAGCACGCGGCGTCGGTCCGCCTGGACCCCTCCTTCACCGTGCTCGACCGGTCCGATTCGGCGGATCTCCTCAATCTCGTCCGCAACGAGCTGGGCCTGTCGCAGCAAACGACGCGGTTCCCGAAGAAGGACACCTGCCTCGCCATCTACTCGCACGCCGTCAACGCGGGCCATCCGGTGGAGCAGACCCTCGAGCACGCGTTCCCCGCGTATGCAGGCTGGGCCGACGAGCTGAGGGGGCTGTTCCGCGCCTACGTGGACGCGAAGCTGCGGCGCCACCTGCTCGACTACGACGACTTGCTGCTTTACTGGTACCACCTGATGCAGGATGCGGCGGCGGAGGGCGTCCGGCGCCGCTTCGATCACGTGCTGGTGGACGAATACCAGGACACCAACGCCTTGCAGGCGGGGATCCTGTTCGGGCTCAAGCCGGACGGTCGCGGGCTCACCGTCGTCGGCGACGATGCGCAGTCGATCTACTCGTTCCGCGCGGCCACGGTCCGCAACATCCTCGACTTTCCGAGCCGGTTCGATCCCCCGGCGAAGGTCGTCACCCTGGAGCAGAACTACCGGTCGACGCAGCCGATCCTCGATGCAGCGAACGCGGTCATTGCTCTGGCACCGGAGGGTTTCAGCAAGCGGCTGTTCTCGACCCGATCCTCGGAGCAGCGACCCGTCATCGTCACAGCGGCGGACGAGCAGGCGCAGGTCGACTACGTGGTGGACACGGTGCTCCAGCACCGCGAGGCGGGGATCGAGCTGCGCAAGCAGGCGGTCCTGATGCGCACCGCGCATCATTCCGACCTGCTCGAAGTCGAGCTGGGGAGGCGCAACATTCCGTTCGTGAAGTACGGCGGGCTCAAATTCCTCGAGGCGGCGCACGTGAAGGACATGCTGTGCGTGCTCCGCTGGGCCGAGAACCCACGCGACGCGGTAGCGGCGTTCCGGGTGCTGCAACTGCTCCCGGGCGCCGGACCGGGCACCGCACGGCGGATCCAGGACCAGCTCGACGCTGCCGGCAGCGACCTCGCCGTGCTCGCGTCGCTCGACGTCCCGGCGGCCACCAAGACCCACTGGCCGGCGTTCGGCGCCCTCATGACGTCGCTGCACGCCGCTGCTGCATGGCAGGGGCAGCTCGGCACGATCCGACGCTGGTACGAGCCCCACCTGCAGCGCCTCTACGATGCGCCGCAGGTCCGCTCGGCCGACCTCGAACAGCTCGAGCAGCTCGCCGCGCTCCACACCACACGCGAGAGTTTCCTGAGCGACCTGACGCTCGATCCGCCGGACGGGATGGGCGACGAGGCGGGGCAGCCCCACCTCGATGAGGATTACCTCATCCTGTCGACGATCCACTCCGCCAAGGGGCTCGAATGGGATGTCGTGTACGTGCTCAACGCCGTGGACGGCTGCATTCCGTC
>JBGPIW010000372.1:0-3235 GCA_041485045.1 Gemmatimonadota bacterium
AGGTGATGCTCGAACGTCGCGAACGGGGTGGTGAGCAGCTCGGTGCGGCCCGCGCGGTGCTGGTCCCGCGCCGGCAGGCCGGGGTGACACGGCGTGCGAAACAGCTTGAGAACCGCGGGCTCGGCGGGCGTACGCGACGAGCGGTAGTCCCCCAGATCCACTGGGAAATCGAGCGAGACGCGGAAGTAATAGCCGCCCGGCGCAACGACCTCGGCCACCCCTGCCTTCGCGATCGCCTTCCAGTCCCGCAGCGCGACGTTCGTGTACACCAGCGGCACCTTCACGGCGTAGGACAAGGCCGTTCGTTGCCGCTCCGGCAGCTCCGGACACAGGTACGGAATCATGACGTGCCAGCCCGCCAGCACGCAGGCGCCCGCCCGCACCGTCGCGGCGCGGCCGCCGCGGACGTAGGTGATCTCGACCTCGCGCGCCGACGCGGGATCTCCCACGTGCCGTACGCCGACCACGGTGGAGTTGAGCCGGATCCGCGTCGTCGCGGCACCGGCGTCGAGAGTCGCGTAGTCGAGCCGGGCGGTCACGACGTCCTCCATCGTCCGACCGGGCAATGCCTGGGGGAGAAGCCGGCGCACCAGCAGCCGCGCGACCGACGCGTTGCCATCGGGGAAGTGGAAGATGTAGGGCTCCGCCTCGTTCATTTCGAGCAGCGGCGTGAGCCCGATGCCCGGCCCCGAACCCGGCGCCAGGTGCAGTCCGGCAAAGCCGGGATATCCGAGCCCCCAACAATCGAGCGCGGGGACGGCGTCAATCCCGACTCCGTACAGGTCGTGCGTACGCGACTGGAAGAACGGAATCGCGTCCGGCGCGAGGTGCAGGATCGTGAGTAGATAGTCGCGATAGCTGAGCCTGGCCAACCGCGCCTTCTTCTCGTCCGACGTGAGGCCGGGAAAGTGGTCCTGGCGATCCTGGAAGACCTTGAGGATGTCGCGCCGCGCCACCGCGGAGAGCGGGGCGCGTTGCAGTAAGGTGCGCGACACAGCGTCGGCATCACCACGCACCAGCCGGTCGGTCCCGAACGTCTCCCGGTCGAAGAAGATCCCCGGACCCAATCCGAGCCGCGCGTAGCGGTGGCGGTCGAATGCGGTGTAAAAGCGCCGGACGTCGACGCCCAGATCGGCGAGCACGCCCCTGGCGACCGCGCTGTATTGGGCGGGGCTCTCGATCGACTCGGTACCGCCGTAGCCGATCAGCGTCCGGTCGCCCACGGTGAACTCGTTGCGTTTGGCGTGGCCTCCGATGTCGTCGTGATTGTCGAGTATGAGGATCCGCGCCGACTCACCGCGAGCCTTGCGGAAAAAGTGCGCCGCCGACAGACCGCTGATCCCCGCCCCCACCACAACGAGGTCGTAGCGCTCACCGGTGTCGTGAGGGCGCCCCAAGGTCTTCCACAGGGTGCCGTCCCGCAATTGATGCGCGACGTCGAACGAGCCAGGGTGGTTGCCGCGCAGGCCGGTCAGAGCGGGCGGGTAGTAGCGCGGGTCGCGTTCCGATGCGAACGGCACCTCGGTCTCGTCCGGCCGGCAGCCGGCGGGGAGCATGGAGGCACCGAGGGCGATCGCCATGCCGTCGAGGAAATCCCGACGACTGATGGGCAGGTTCATGCCGAGGCGACGGTCTGCAGGCTCGGGGCGCACGAGTGATGCCTCGAAGCGGGTTGCCAAGGCTATCGCCGGGAAGAGCATCCCGTAAGCAGTTGATAACAGTGTCACCACATTTTCGATACACAAAGCAGCGAACACATGGCAAATCCGACTTCTTGACTTTCGGCTTTTGTTCGGGCACGTTCTCTTTCCCAGAGCCCCGGTGAACCGATGGACCGCGCCATTCTGTACGTCAATCCACTCACCTTCCCGATCGCGGTCGAGCGCGTGGCGCAGCGGAGCGCGCGGTTTCTCGGTCGTCCGCTGGCGATCGCTCCGGGGAGGACCGACCGCGCGATCATCTGGTCGGCGTCGCCCGAAGCGGCTCTCGCGGGCGTCACCGCCGGCATGCCGATCTACCAGGCGCTGCGACGCTGTCCCGACCTCCTGCTGCTGCCGCCGCGTTACGGCCTGTACCGGCGTGCCGCGCTGGCGCTCGAGCGCATCCTCCACCCTTACGTCCCGATCATCGAGCCGCACACCCTGGGACATGCCTACGGTGACCTCTCCGGCACCCGCAAGCTGTTCGGCCCGGCGACCGACGTCGCCGTCAAAATCCGCCGCGAGATCTGGGGACGTCTCGGCCTGCCGGTGACGGTGGGCCTCGCCGCCAGCAAAGTGGTGAGCGAAGTGGCGGCGCATGTGCTGAAGCCCGAGCCGGTGGTGGATGTGCGTCCCGGTGACGAGCCGGCGTTTCTCGCTCCGCACCCGCTCGCCATCCTCCCCGGCGCGATCCCACAGGTCTGCGAGCAGCTCGAGCGCTACAACGTGCACCGCATCGGGACGCTCGCCGCGCTCACCCGCGTACAAGTCGAAGGCGTGCTCGGCCGCCGCGGCGTGGTGCTGCATGCACGCGCCGGCGGCATCGACCCGCGTCCCGTCCTCCCACCTGCGCGGCGCGAAACGATCCGCGCGCAGGCCGCGCTGCGGCTCGAAACGAACGACCGCGACCTGCTGCACACGGAGCTGCGCCGCCAGGCCGAACAGCTCGGGCGGAGCCTGCGGCTGCGCCGCGTCACCGCCGATCGCCTGGAGCTCGTGGTGCGCTACGCCGATCACTGGGATGCGATGGGCGCCACGCCGCTCGAGCCCGCGACCGACCTGGACGTCGAGATCACGGCGGCCGCCCGCGCGCTCGCCGACCGGGTCATTACCCGGCGTATCGCGCTCGCCGCGCTGGGTCTCAACGCGAGCCTCGGCGCGGGGAGCGACATCCAGCTCTCGTTTTTCGATCCGCCGCCTCCCATGGCGCGGCGCCACGCCCTCAACACCGCCCTCGACGGCGTCCGACGCCGGTACGGGACGGCGAGCATCCGGTATGCCAGATAAAGGGACGAGGGAGGAGGGACGTTTCGTTCATCTCCACGTTCACTCCGCGTTCTCGCTGATCGGCGGCGGCGTCGGCGCCTCGTCGCTCGAGGCGCTGGTCGAAGCGGCGCTGGAGCGCGGCATGACGAGCCTTGCCCTCACCGATACGAACGGCGTGTACGGCGCGATGGATTTTCGCCGCGTCACGCGCGCCTACGGGCTTCGCGCGGTGTACGGCGTCTCGCTCGAAACGGCGGACGAGCGGGTGG
>JBGPIW010000373.1:0-3235 GCA_041485045.1 Gemmatimonadota bacterium
AGTCTTTCGGTGACGGGCTTCGGCCTGATGATGATGTTGGCGTTCATTTTCTCCGGTTGGGCGATCCAGCTCGACCTGCGGCGGCGCGGTCTCGACGAGGAGTACGCGGCCGATGTGGTGATCGGCGCCGTGGTGGGGGGACTGGTGGGCGCCAAACTCTGGTATGTGGCGCTCACCGGCGAGTCGCCGTTCAGCCGGGGCGGGTTCGTCTGGTACGGGGGCTTCGCGGGCGGGGTGCTGGGGGTGGTGTTCAACAGCTGGCGGCGGCACGTGCCGATCCCGTTCACCGCCGAGCTCGTGGCACCCGCGTTGACGCTGGGGTACGCCATCGGCCGCGTCGGGTGTTTCCTGGTGGGTGACGACTACGGCCGGCCGTCTACCCTGCCGTGGGCGGTCACGTTCCCCTTCGGCCTCCCGGCGACGACCGTGGCCAACCTCACCCAGTTTCACATCGCGTTTCCGGCAGCCGCGAACCCGTCGCAGCTCGTCGCGGTTCACCCCACCCAGCTGTACGAAACGGCCGTGATGCTGCTGGCGACGGCGTGGCTCTGGAAGCGCCGGGTCCATCACCACGCGGCGGGTTGGTTGTTCGGCTGCTATCTGCTGATCGCCGGGGCGGAGCGGTTCGCCATCGAATTCCTGCGCGCCAAGGACGACCGCGTGTTGCACGGGTTCACGATCGCCCAGGCCGCGAGCCTCGGGATGATCGCGGTGGGCGTGTACGTCGTCCGGAGACTCCAGGCGCCGTCAGCCGTCACCGCTCCGCCGTCGGCGCTGACGAAGAAGCCGGCTGAGGGCTGACGGCTGAAGGCTTCAGCTTCACGACGAGCGCCACGACCAGCAGCACCACCAGCAGCCCCTGTAATGCCAGCGATTGGACCGTCGGATACACGCCAAGGAACGGCACGCGGAGCCAGTCGAGCGAGGGAATGACCGTCGTCCCCACCATGCGGCTCTCCTGCAGCTCCGCGACGCCTTTTCCGGCGAACACGAACGCCATGTAGTACAGCAGCACACCGGTGGCCGCAAAGAATGCGCGCATCGGGATACGCACGCCGACCCGCATCAACAGGATGTACAGCGCCACCAGCACCACGGCGCCCAGCGCGACACCCGTCGCCACAGCGCCGGCGTCTCCCGGCCCACCCGACACGAGCAGCGCCTTGTAGAACAGGATCGTCTCTACGCCCTCCCGGTACACCGCCAGGAACGCCACCGATGCAAGCGCCAGCGCGGATCCCGACGAGAGCGCCGCCTGCATCTTGCCCCGCAGGAACGCGTTCCATTTGTCGGCTTCCATCTTGGAGAGCAGCCAGTAGCTCACGTAGAACAGCACCGCCACGGCCGCGAGCATGGTGAATCCTTCGAGGGCGGAGCGTTGCCCCGGCGATACCTTGAGCAGCAGCTCGAAGAGCACCGCGGTGACACCGCTCGCGGCGACCGCGGCCCAAGCCCCCCAGGCGACTTCCCGTCGCCGGGTGGGGGCGCCGGCCTTGGTGAGAAAACTCATCAGGGCTGCGATGATGAGGATCGCCTCGAAGCCCTCTCGCACCAGCAACATCAACGATTGCACGAAGAGGTTGGCGCCGGAGGCGCGATCGACGAGGAGCCGCTCGGCGTGCTCCAGGTCGCCCAGCAGCGCTCGCTGGAGCGCCCGCAGCTCGGCGGGCGGCGCCCCGGCGGCGGCCCGGCTGCGCAGCCGGGCGAACTCGCCTTCCAGCTGCGTCGCCAGCCCAGGCGCGTGCGCCCGCACGTCCGTCTCTACGCCTTCGAATGTGAGGTAGGCATCGAACGCCAGCCGGTCCGATCCCTGAGCGACGGCGGAATCGAGCTGCCGGCGCACGGCCGCCATGATCGCCGCGGCCTGCGAGCCGCCGTACTGCAGCGTCAAGGCGTAGGCGGCGACCGCCCAGCGATCGTCCTCGGGCAGCGTCCCCTCGAACGACGGCATCGCCGTGCCGGCCACGCCGAGCAACAGTTGCCGGTACACGTCGAGACGCGACTTGGCCCCCATCAGGTTCGGGTCGGCGAGGTTCGCGGGTGGTGGCGCGAGCCCGCGTGCTCCCGGCCCGTCCCCCCGGCCTGCTTCCCCATGGCAGAGCGCGCAGCGCTCCTGGTAGACTATCGCGCCGCGCGCCAGCGACGCCGTACTCGGCGGGATCGGCACGACGGACCCGCCAAGGTCGCGCGACATGCGCTCTCCCAGCCGCTGGGCCAGATCCGAGACCTCGGACGGTGGAGCGGAGCGATCGAGCAGGGCGGCGAGCGCGGCGAGGGCGCTGTCGGCGTAGCCACGGACCGAGGCGGGCAACGCGGGGACGTCGAGCCGGGCCTGCTCGATGAACAGGCGGGCTTCCTTTACCTCTTCGGGAGCGGTGACCCTGCCCCCTTCGGGTGGGACGCCACGTGCGTATTCCTTGCCGCCCAGCTCTGCGGCGGCGACGACGCGACGCGCGACCGAGGCGGAATCCTTGGCTTGGCCGCGGAGCGGTACGGCACTTTCTGATAGAGCGAGCAGGACGAACAGCGATGCGCGGTAGATGAGAATGATTCTCAGAAAGGGTGCACCGAAAACTAGAAAGTTGGCACTCCGAACGCTAGAGCGCCTCCACCACCGCCGTGGCGACCGCCGCGGCATGCGTGTGCGAGAGCGACACGAAGATCCGCGTTACCCCCAGCTCTGCGGCGCGCTGCGCCGCGAGGCCGGTGAGCACCACGTCCGGCCGGCCGTCTTCGTCGCGCACCACCTCGATCTCCCGCCACCCGATGCCACGCGCCGCCGGACTCCCTTGCAGCGCCTTGTACACCGCCTCCTTGGTGGCCAGCCGCGCGGCGACGCTCTCGGCCGGGTCCGACTTGGAGCGACAGTACTTCGCTTCCCCGGGCGTCAGCAGCCGGTCGAAAACGTGCGACCCCTTTTCGGCGAGCATGCGCCGCACCCGCTCCACCTCCACCAGATCGACGCCCACGCCGACGACACTCATCGGGTGACGAACAACCGGCGCCGGGATACGCGCCCGTCCAGCTCGAGGACGACGAGATACGCTCCGTTCGGGACCTGACGCGATGCCGCCATCAGATCCCACGCGTACTCGGTGGCTCCCGCCGGCAGCGTCGCCGAGAGGAGCCGCTCGCCGGTGAAGGTGTAGATGCCCAGGCGCGGCGCCCCGGCGCCGGCCGGCCAGGAAAACCAGACCTGATTGCTCCGCACCGGGTTCTCGGACACCTCGAGCGC
>JBGPIW010000374.1:0-3231 GCA_041485045.1 Gemmatimonadota bacterium
GCGTCGAGCGTGCGCACCGGTGCGGCGAATGGCTCGAGCGCCCGCACCAACACCGGACGCACCAGCTCGAGCATCGCGAGCCGGGCCAACAGCTGCCGTACCAGCCCGCCGTGCGAAGCCCCGAGCCCTCGAGCATGGATCCGGTTCCAGATCTCGTACTCGAGGAGCCGGCTGCTCACGATCGGCTCCCGCCACAGCGCATCCGGGGGTCGCCGGTCCTCGGCGAGCAGTTGCGCCAGCGCGACCGAGGTGTCGAGGTAGATCACCGCGCGTCCCGGTCCCCGCGCAGCTCGGCGACCAGCTCGGCGAGCGGCCCCACCGGGTCGGCCGGCGGGGGCGTGGTGCCGCCTTCAAGCGGCGGGGTCAGCCACCCTTCCCGCACGGCGTCGGCGAGCGCCGCGTCGGCCAGCGTCGCGCCCCGCCCGGGCTCCGGCGGGCGCAGCTCCGCGACGACGCGGTCCCGATCCGCGATCAGGACCGTCTCCCCCGCCGCGGCCAGCCGGACGTACTCGCTCAGCTTGTTCTTGAGGACCTTCAGTCCAACCGCTCGCATTGGAGCAAAGTAGCTTCTGGAAGCTACTTCTGCAACTCTCTAGGCTACTGCCGGTACAGTGCCGGAAACCGCTGCTTCAACCGGTCCAGCTTCGGCAGATCGTTGTACACGATGTAGGGCTGCGTCATATGCTGCGCCAGATAGTCCTGGTGGTACGCCTCGGCGGGATAGAAACGGCCGAGCCGCACGACTTCCGTCACGATTGGGGCGGGGAACGCATGCCCCTGGGTCAACCGGGTGATCGCCGTCAGCGCGCTGTGCCGTTGTGTTTCGTCCGAATAGAAGATCGCCGAGCGGTATTGCGTGCCGACGTCCGGCCCCTGCCGGTCCCGCTCGGTGGGGTCGTGGGCCACGGTGAAGAAGATCTCGAGCAGCCTGTCGTAAGTGATCTGCGCCGGGTCGAAGGTGACCTCGACCGACTCGGCGTGTCCGGTGGTTCCCGTGCTGACGGTCTCGTAGTCGGCGGTCGCCGCCGCGCCGCCGGCATATCCCGACACGACCTTCACGACGCCGTGCACATGTTTGAACACGGCGTCCACGCCCCAGAAGCAGCCACCGGCGAATACCGCCTGCTGTGTCGGCCGGCTGGCGCTGGCTTGGGAGACGGCTACTCCCGGAAGGAAAAAGAGCAATCCCAGAAGGCTTCTCGACATGGCCCCTCGCGAATGGTCCCGGTGACACGGATGATACGCAGCCAAGACCCGGATCGGATGCCTGGTCGGGAGAGGGGGAACGCGCCGTGGGGGTCTCACGTTGTTTCCTGCTCGACCCTCCCCCGTAGTTCCCCCTCTCCGCATTGCGGAGAGGGGGTCAGGGGGTGGAGTTGACCCGATTTGGTGGACACCGACCGAGGCCTCCATTTTGGAGGCAGGAGGTGTCCCATGACAGGGAAGCGTCGGCAGTTTAGTCGGGAGTTCAAGGAGGAAGCGGTGCGGCTGGTGATGGAGAGCGGGCGGCCTCTGAGCGTGATCGCGCGAGAGTTGGGGATCCGGCCGGAGCAGCTGCGCGAATGGCGGGGGCAGGTCCGGAAGCCCAGGCCGGCGGTGCCCGCGGAGGCCGAGGAGTTGCGGCGGCTGCGGCAGGAGTTGGAGCTGACGCGCCAGGAGCGGGATTTCCTAAAAAAAGCGGCGGCGTTCTTCGCGAAAGAGTCCCGGTGAAGTACGCCTGTATCGCGCAGTACCGGGCCGGGTACCCCGTCACGCTGATGTGCCGGGTGCTCGCCGTGTCACGGACGGGGTTCTCTGCGTGGTTGGAGCGCGCGCCGAGTGCCCGGGCGCAGCTCGATGGCCGCCTCCGCGTGGCGATTCGGGTGATCCATGCCGAAAGTCGGCGCTCCTACGGGAGTCCGCGGATCCACCGCGAGCTCCGCGCCCAAGGGCAGCGGCACAGCCGCAAGCGGATCGCGCGGCTGATGCACCTGGACGGGCTGCGCGCCAAGCGCAGCCGGCGGTACCGGACGACGACCCACCGCGACCCAACGCAGGCGGCGGCCCCGAATACGCTCGGCCGGCGGTTTCAGGTGCACGCACTGAACCGGGTGTGGGCGGGGGACGTGACGGCGTGTTGGACGCAGGAGGGCTGGCTCTATCTGGCAGCCCTGCTCGATCTCGGCTCGCGGCGCGTGGTGGGCTGGGCCACGAGCGCGATCCTGGATCAAGACCTCACGCTCACGGCGTGGCGCCGGGCCGTGGCGCAGCGCCAGCCGGCGACGGGACTGCTGCACCACTCCGATCGCGGCACGTCGTACACGGGGGAAGCGTACCGCGCCGCGCTCGCCGGCGCGGGCGTCGCGGTGAGCATGAGCCGACGCGGCGACTGTTGGGACAACGCGGTCCTGGAGAGCTTCTTCGCCACGCTCAAGACCGAGTTGGTGCACGACGCGCGGTGGGCGACCCGAGCGGCCGCGAGCACGGCGCTCGCGGCTTACCTCGAGGGCTGGTACAATCGGCGGCGCCGGCACTCGACGCTGGACTACCTGAGCCCCGTCGAGTATGAGCTGCGGCTCCGCGCCGCCTAACCGAGGTGTCCATCAAACCGGGGCAAGATCATATCCAATCCCCCCGGTCAATTTGAGCGACCGCGTCCTTAACGCGCTCTGTGGTCATCGCGCAACCATCCATCGTAGAGACTACTCCGCCACGCCTCTGAAGTGCTAGGGCGAGTTTGGCGAACGCAACCGGGTCGGTCACCTTAACTCCTGCAAGGGCGTACAATCGCCCCGCCACAGATGCTTGGTTGGCCAGAGTCTTGAAGACGCTGTCGGCACCTGGACTGAAGACAATGACTCTCCAAGCCAGGACTTCCGGAGGAGTGATGCCCGAATAGCCTGCTGTGGCAGAGCTCAGTTGCCCGGCGTGGAAGAGAATGGATGCGGCCAGCGTGACGGGGTCGGCCGTCGCATCTGGCGGCTGAGGGTCGTGGGGTGCTGGTCGGGGCTGATCCTTGAGAAGAATGGCGATCACGGCGAGCGAGAAGACCAGACTTCCGAGTTGAACCCCGGCGCGACCTGACACAAGTCCTCCCTGTGAGATCTGCACGTATCGTAGGAGGCCTGTCGATTGCGGCGATGGCACCAGCATTACGGGATGGTGAAGCACGAATGTCAAACGTGCGGCCGTCTAACGAATCGCGCTTAAGCTGCGGGGTGCGGCGGCCGCAATCAAGACCGAGCCGTTCCC
>JBGPIW010000375.1:0-3230 GCA_041485045.1 Gemmatimonadota bacterium
GCCGCGCGAGGCCGGGGGCCCGCGCGGTTGGTGAGCGACCTCAGGCGGCAGGGGGTCGAGCGGCGTCTGGCCGAGGAGACGGTGCGGGCGACGCTCACCGACGAAGGCGTCGATCCGGGCACCGCGGCACGCCGGGTGGCCACGCGTCGTGCCGCCCAGCTCGGTGACCTTCCGGTGCCGGTGAAGCGGCGCCGTCTCTTGGCCTACCTGGCGCGGCGGGGGTACGAGGGCCAGCTGGTCCGGGCGGTGGTCGAAGAGATCGTGGCGCTATATTCCTCCGGATGAAGTCGGCAGAAATCCGCAGCAAGTTCCTCGAATTCTTCAGTGCCCGCGGCCATCGGGAGGTGCCGAGCTCCTGCCTGGTGCCGGCCGATGACCCCACCCTGCTGTTCACCAACGCCGGGATGGTCCAGTTCAAACGCGCGTTCCAGGGTCTGGAGCATCGCGACTACAACCGGGCCGTCACGTGCCAGAAGTGCGTGCGCGCCGGCGGCAAGCACAACGACCTCGAGCAGGTGGGCCACACCGCGCGCCACCACACCTTCTTCGAGATGCTCGGCAACTTCTCGTTCGGCGACTACTTCAAGCAGGAAGCCATCGAGTACGCCTGGGAGTGGGTGACGAGCGAGCGCTGGTTGGGCATCGATCCCGACCGCCTGTATGTGACCGTGCACCATTCCGACGACGAGGCCCGCGCGCTGTGGCGCCGCATCACGGGCATCGCGGATTCGCGGATCTACGGTTTGGGCGACAAGGACAACTTCTGGCAGATGGCGGACACCGGGCCGGCGGGCCCCAATACCGAGCTCAACGTGGACCTGCGTCCCAAAGCAGCGCGGGGGCGCGGCGAGGTAGGCCGCGACGAATTCGTCCGCCTCAACGAAGCGGGCGACATGCTGGAGATCTGGAACCTGGTGTTCATGCAGTACGACCTCCAGGCGGACGGATCGCGACTCCCGCTCCCCAAGCCGTCGGTGGATACCGGGGCCGGCCTCGAGCGCATCGCCGCCGTGCTCCAGGGGGTTCCGTCGAACTTCGACATCGATCTCTTTGCGCCGATTCTCGATCGGGCGGCTGAGATCGTGGGACGCCCGTACGACCGGGGGCCCGACGGCGCCCCCTACCGGGTGCTCGCCGATCACGCCCGCGCCGTCGCGTTTCTCCTCGCCGATGGGGTCTATCCCTCGAGCGACGGCCGCGGCTATGTGCTGCGGCGGATCCTGCGACGGGCGGTACGGCACGCCTGGCTGCTCGGCCGCCGCGAGCCGACGCTGGTGGACCTCACTGAGCGCGTGGTGGACCAGATGCACGGGGTGTATCCAGACCTCGCGGCCAAACGGGCGCACATCGTGAAGGTCACCCGTGCCGAAGAGGAGCGGTTCCTGGAAACGATCGAGGGCGGCCTGTCCCGGCTCGACGAGCTCGAGGGCGGGTCGGCGATCACCGGCGAAGAGGCGTTCAAGCTGTACGACACGTACGGGTTTCCGCTCGACTTGACGCAGTTGATCGCGGCCGAGCGGGGTCAGGCGGTCGACGCCGAGGGGTTCGAGCGGGCGCTCGCCGTGCAGCGCGAGCGCTCGCGTCGCGCGCGCCCCAGTGGTCCCGTCATCCGCCGGGCGGCCGGGGCCGGGGAATGGGTCAGCGTGAAGCCCCAGGCGCCGCAGCATTGGGTGGGCTACGAGCGCACCAGCGCAGAGACCGACCTGCTGGCATTCCGTCAGTCGGGGGACGCGCTCGAGCTGGTGCTCGAGCACAATCCGTTCTACGCCGAATCGGGCGGCCAGGTGAGTGATACGGGGGTGGTACGCGGGGCGGGCTGGGAGCTCACCGTGGAGGACGTCGAGAAGGTGGACGGGCGCAGTGCGGTCGTGGGCCATTTCGGCGACCCGTTCGACCCGACGCCCACGGAGGCGATCGTGAACGCGTCGCGGCGCCACAACGTGGCCCGCAACCACACGGCGACGCACCTCGTGCATGCGGCGCTCCGCAAGCTGCTGGGGACCCACGTGCGGCAGGCGGGCTCGGTCGTCGCGCCCGACCGCTTGCGCTTCGATTTCACGCACCACGGGCCGGTGGACGATCCCACGCTCGCCCGGATCGAGGAGGAGGTCAACGAGCGCATCTGGCAGAACCTCCCGGTCACCACGCGCGAGGTGCCGTACAAGGAGGCGATCGCATCGGGGGCGATGGCGTTCTTCACCGAGAAGTACGGCGACGTGGTCCGGGTGGTAGACGTTGCTGGAGTGTCGCAGGAGCTGTGCGGCGGGACGCACGTGGACAGGACGGGCGAAATCGCCCTGTTCCGCTTCACGCACGAGACGGGATCGCAGGCAGGGGTGCGGCGCATCGAGGCGATCACGGGCCCGGCGGCCTACCGGCTCGCCCTCGACCTCGAGCGCCGACTGAGTGAAGCGTCCGCCCTTCTGAAGACGCAGCCGGAGCATCTGGGCCGGCGCATCGAGACCCTGCTCGACGACAACCGTCGGCTCGAGAAGCGCGTGGAGGAACTGCTGCGAGGTGGAAGCGGTGAGTCGGCGGGGGGGGCGGTGGAGCGGATCGGCGATGTCGAGCTGCACATCGACGAGTCGGACCTGGACGATCGCGGCCAGATCGCCCTCACGATGGACGCGTTCCGCGACAAGAAACGCAGCGCGATTCGGGTGCTGTATACGACGGGGGTTCGACCCGGCATCCACGTGGCGGTGACGGAGGACCTCGTGGCGCAGGGTGTGAAGGCCGGCGACATCGTCAAGGAGTTGGCGGCGAGCACCGGGGGGAAGGGGGGCGGGCGTCCGCACTTCGCCTCCGCCGGTGTCGGCGACGCGGGCCTGCTCGGGACGGCGCGGGCGCAGACGCCCGCCATCATCCGGAGATTCCTGAAGTCGTGACGCGGAGCGGGCTGCTGGCCTGGCTCGAAGCGCGCCGCCCCGCGCTGCCGCCGACGCTGCGCGCGCACCTGGAGCGCCGTGCCGAGGACGTTCCGGGGATTCTCCCCGACGACCTCGCGGACGCCGGGCGGGCCCTGTTGGCGCGGGTGCTGGCGCGGCCCGCGGCCGGACGTGAGTTGGCGCTGGATCTGCTGGCCGCGGATGCGCTTGTGACATACGCGTTCGAAGCCCAGGCGGAGCGCGATACGGGCGGCTTGGTCGCACTGGCGCGGCGGATCGCCGGAGGCGACGTATGACCGTTCTGGCCGCCGGTCGGCCGGGGCTGCTCGTGCTCATCGATCC
>JBGPIW010000376.1:0-3224 GCA_041485045.1 Gemmatimonadota bacterium
GTGCTGGTGGAAGGCAAGGCGATCCGCATCCACCCGCTGGTGTGCGCCGCGTTCAACGCCGACTTCGACGGCGACCAGATGGCCGTGCACGTGCCGCTCTCGTTCGAGAGCCAGCTCGAGGCGCGGGTGCTGATGATTTCGTCGAACAACGTGCTCAAACCGTCCGACGGACGGCCGGTGGCCGAGCCGAGCCAGGACATGGTGCTGGGCTGCTACTTCCTCACCAAGGAGCCGGCGGAGTTCGAGGCGCGGCTGGCGAAGGCACCGCGCGTCGGGTCGATGGCCGAGCTCGAGATGGGGCTCGCGGTCAAGCGCATGGCGTTCCACACCCCAGTGCAGTACTGGTACGTGCCGCCGGTGGATGCGGGTCCGGCGAGTTGGGTGGCGACCACGGCGGGGCGGGTGATCTTCAACAGCATCCTGCCCGACATGCTGCGCAAGGACCTCGGGTTCCAGAACAAGGCGATGCGCAAACGCGACCTCTCGGAGCTGGTGTTCGAGAGCTACCGTCGCGCCGGGTTGTCTCCCACGGTGCAGTTCCTCGATGCGTTGAAGGAATTCGGCTTCCGCTACGCCACCATGGGTGGCGTGTCGATCGGCGTCGCGGACCTGGAGATCCCGAGCGAGAAGGCGTCGCTGTTGCACGATGCGGAAGCGCGCGTGGAGCGGTTCCAGCGTGCCTACGCCACCGGTCAGATCACGTTCGGTGAGCGCTACAACAAGGTGATCGACGCCTGGACCCACGCCAACAACGACATTGCCGAGGCGATGGTCGCGACGATGCGGCGATCCAAGGGCGGGTTCAACCCGGTGTTCATGATGTTCGACTCCGGGAGCCGCGGCAGCCGCGATCAGATCCGCCAGCTGGCGGGGATGCGCGGGCTCATGGCCAAGCCGCAAAAGAAGCTCACCGGCGGCATCGGCGAGATCATCGAGAGTCCGATCAAGTCGAACTTCCGCGAAGGCCTCAGCGTGCTCGAGTACTTCATCTCGACGCACGGCGCCCGGAAGGGTCTGGCGGACACCGCGTTGAAAACGGCCGACGCCGGGTACCTCACGCGGCGCCTCGTGGACGTGGCGCAGGACGTCACGGTCACCGAGGAAGACTGCGGCACGATTCTGGGCCTCGAGATGGCCGCGCTCAAGGAGGGCGAGGACATCATCGAGCCTTTGCGCGAGCGGCTGGTGGGGATGGTGGCGCTCGAAGAGGTCACCGATCCGCACGAGCTGGATGAGCACAGCCGCCCCAAAGTGCTGGTCGAGGCGGGGAAGCAGATCGACGAGGATACCGCGCAGCAGATCGAGGACGCCGGCATCGAGACGGTGAAGATCCGCTCGGTGCTGACGTGCGAGGCACGGCGCGGCATCTGCCGCATGTGCTATGGCCGGAACCTTGCGACGATGGGGCTCGTGGACCTCGGCGAGGCGGTCGGCATTCTCGCCGCGCAGTCGATCGGCGAGCCGGGTACACAGCTGACGCTGCGGACCTTCCACATCGGCGGCACGGCGGCGCGTATCGCCGAGCAGACGGTGCGCAAGACCAAGGTCGAGGGCGTGATCGAGTACGGCGAACGCCTGGTGTTCGTGGATACGCCCGAAAATCAGAAGATCGTCACCAGCTACGAAGGCGAGCTGGTGCTCAAGGCCGCGGCGCACGGGCCGAAGGACGGGGCGACGGGGAAACTCGCCGTCCACTCCCGGTTCCACGTCCCGCTCGGCGCCACCCTGATGGTCGAGGACGACCAAAAGGTGGCGAAGGACGGGGTGTTGTTCACGTGGGACCCCTACACGAACCCGATCCTCACCGACGTCCCCGGGATCGTGCGCTTCGTGGACATCGTGGAAGAGGAGACGGTCCGCGAGGAGCTGGACGAGATCACCGGCCGGCGCCAGCGGGTCATCATCGAAGACCGCGAAAAGAAGCTCCACCCGCACATCGAGGTGGTGCAAAAGAAGGGCGAGAAGGAGAAGCGGCTGCGCGACTTCGTCATCCCCGAGGGCGCCCAGCTGACCGTCGAGGACGGACAACAGGTCTACGCCGGCCTGGTGCTGGCCAAGGTGAGCCGCGAAGCCTACAAGACCCGCGACATCACGGGCGGTCTGCCGCGGGTCGCCGAGCTGTTCGAGGCACGGCGGCCGAAGGACCCGGCCACCATCTCCGAGGTGGACGGCACCGTGCGCTTCGGCGACATCAAGCGGGGCAAGCGCGAGATCTTCGTGCACCCCGAGGAAGGCGAGCCGCAGCTGTACGAGGTGCCGGCCGGGAAGCACTTGCGCGTGCACGAGGGCGACCGCGTGCGCGCCGGCGACCGGCTCACCGAGGGTCCCGTGAACCCGCACGACATCCTGCGGATCAAGGGACCGCGCGCGGTGCAGGAGTACCTGCTCAACGAGGTGCAGGAGGTGTACCGCCTCCAGGGCGTCAAGATCAACGACAAGCACATCGGTGTGATCGTGCGGCAGATGCTGCAGAAGGTGAAAGTCGTGGATCCGGGCGACACGGAGTTCCTGGAGGGCGAGAACGTGGACAAGCTGATGTTCCGCGAGGCGAACAAGCGGGCCGCCACGAAGGGCGGCAAGCCGGCCACGTCCGAGCCGTTGCTGCTCGGCATCACCAAGGCGAGCCTCACGACGCAGTCGTTCATTTCGGCGGCGTCGTTCCAGGAGACGACCCGGGTGCTCACCGACGCCGCCATCCGCGGGGCGAAGGACGACCTCCTGGGGCTGAAAGAGAACATCATCATCGGGCATCTCATCCCGGCGGGGTCGGGTATCTACCGCTACCACGATATCGAGATCGAGCCGCCCGAGGGCTTCGTCCCCCCGACGCCGCCGCCGGAGCTCAACCCCGGCGTGTTACCGGTGCCGGAAGAAGCCGAGGTCGAGTAGGAAGAGTTGGGGATTAGCGAGCACCAAAGTACAGGCGCCCGGGAGCAATCCCGGGCGCTAGGCTTTTATGGTGCGCCGCCGCGCGCCGCCGACTCCGCTCCCTCGCCGATCACGAGCCCCGTACCCGCGGCCGCTGCGGCGATCGCCCGGCGCAGCTCGGCGATGCCTTCCTCGGTATGGCCCGCGGCCTTGAGCTTGCGGTTCATCTCCGCGGCCTTCACCGCCGCCTTGAGGGTGCCCAACGCCAGCGTCGCGCAGCGGGGGCGTGAATCGGCGACGTCCCGTCCCACGAGGTCCATCATCGTCTCGTAGGACAAGTCCTGCACCTCACCGAA
>JBGPIW010000377.1:0-3220 GCA_041485045.1 Gemmatimonadota bacterium
AGGTGTTGCAGACGCCTGAGGTCCCGGTCCCGATCGCCGGGCTCCCTGTTGAGTTCGCTGGCTACCGCATCGCGCTGGTGGCCGATTTGCACAATAGTCCCGCGGTGCCGCGCTGGTGGCTCGAGCAGGCGGCGGATCGCGTGGCGGCGCTTGCCCCCGACCTGATCGCGCTGGGCGGCGATTTCGTGAGCCACGCGCGCACTGATCTGAACGGTCTCGATGGGGTTCTCGCCCGCTTTCGCGCGCCTGATGGCGTGGTCGCGGTACTCGGCAATCACGATCACTGGGTCGGGCCGGAGATCGTGGCGGACGTGGTGCGGCGCGCCGGGGTCGAGCTGCTGCTCAATCGGCATCGGCTGATGCGACGGGGATCGACCGAACTGGCGATTGTCGGGGTGGACGACCTGTCGCACGGCGCGGTGCGGATTTCAGAAGCGCTCGACGGCGTGCCCGGCTCGACGCCCGTGGTCCTGTTGTCTCACAACCCGGATCTCGTGGAATATCTCCCGCCGGGCGTTCGCATCGACTTGATGCTCTCGGGGCACACGCACAACGGCCAAATGCACTGGCCGCTCATCGGGCCGCTCAGCGTCCCGTCGCAATTTGGCGGCCGGTACCTGCACGGACTGCACCGCGTCGGGGGAACGTGGCTCTACGTATCGGCGGGCGTGGGATCGGCGTCGATTCCGGTCCGGTGGGGCAATCCCCCCGAATTGCCGGTATTGCGATTGGATCGCGCCTAGAGCGGCAGCACGAACCGCACGGTGACGTGCTCGGCGGTTTGCGGCGAGACGGTGCAGTAGCACTGATCGCCCAGCAGGCGTTTCACACCGAGGACTTCCGCCTCGGCGATTCCCGCCACGTCCCGGAAGGTGATCTCGAGTGTCTGCCCGTCGATCACCCGGTAGCTGGTCGGCCGTCCGAGCAGGCGATGATGCGGGTCGATGCGGGCCAGGCCTTCGGTGAGCTGGCGCTGGACCCCGGCGAGGCGGATCGCGGTCATGTTCCGGGGTCGCGCCGGTTGCTGAGGACCGCCGTGGCGTTGCGGCGCATGTCGTTGAAGCCGGGGCGGCTGAACGCCGTGGTGGAGTAGCGGAGGTCGAAGGTCGCCGCGTCCAGCGTCGCCAGGTCGGTCGGATCGGGGAGCCGGAGTGGGGCGAGGTCGGGATCAGGGGTCGGCTGGGCGAAACGGACGTTCCAGGGGCACACGTCCTGGCACACATCGCAACCGAACAACCACTCGCCCACCCGCGCCTGCTGCTCGACGGTGAATCCAGCGCGATGCTCAATGGTGAGGTAGGAGATGCAGCGGCGCGCGTCGAGCGTGTGCGGCGCGGTGAAGGCGGCGGTGGGACACGCGTCAAGACAGGCGCGGCACGTGCCGCAGCGGTCGGCTTCGAACGGCGCGTCGGCGGGAAGGTCCGCGTCGGTGAGCACTGTGCCGATGAAGGTGAACGAGCCGATCTCCGGATCGATCAGCATGGTGTTCTTGCCGATCCAGCCGAGCCCGGCGCGCCGGGCGAGCTCACGCTCGGGGACAGGCCCGGCGTCGACGTAGCTGCGGGTGCGGGCGCCGGGGCACAGCTCGCGAATCGTCTCCGCGAGCCGCTCCAGACGACGGCCCAGTACCAGATGGTAGTCGCGCGACCATGCGTACTGGGCGACACGAGCGGAGGTCCCGGAATCCCCGGGTTCGCGCCCGGGGTCTGGTGAGGCTCCCTGGGAGTGGAAGTAGTTGGTCAAAGTCACCACCGCGACGCGGGCGCCGGGCATGATCAGCCGCGGGTCTTTCCGTCTCGCCGCCTGGCGGTGGAGGTAGGTCATCGTTCCCGCGTATCCCGCGTCCAGCCACGCGTCGAGGTCCCGCGTGTGCGGGTTGGGCTCGAGTGCTGCGATGCCGACCGACGTAAAGCCGAGTGCCAACGCCCGGCGCTTGAGTTCGGTCACGGGTTTCTCCATACGTCTCTTCCTCTTCGACGCCCTTTCCTCACGTCTTCGTCGTCATAGGTGCATCGTCTCGCGGCGCCAGCGCGCAAAGCGGATGATGTCTTCGAGCGGAGGGATGGCGGCCTCATCGCCATACGCGGTGAACATCCGCCAGCGGAGGTACTCGCTTGGCGGCAGCGGAAGGAAGGGCGGGCGGCGGTACCAGCCGCGCGCTCGAAAACTCCACGCGAGACGCAGCAGGTCGAGCGCGAGACGGGGCTGCACCACCGCGCGCAACGCCAGGCGGGCGACCAACGCCGTCCAACTCGCCGGAGTTTGCATGGCTTCTGTATATTCACGACCTATGACGCTTGCAAGCGGGGTCGCGGGCGGCCCCGCCGGTCCCGTGGCCGGCGCGCATCTCCTGAGCCGCTACCGGAGCGAATTCCCGATCTTTCGGGACCGGCGCTACCTGAACACCTGCTCGCTCTGCGCGCTGGGCGACCGGGCGCGGCGCAAGCTCGCGGAGTTCCTCGACACCTGGCAGGCCCGGGGCTCCGCGGCGTGGTACGACGACTGGTGGGCGGCGTTGACGGAGCTGCGCACCCGCTACGGCCGGGTCATCGGGGCGGAGGCACGGCACATCGCGCTCGCCCCCAGCGTGTCGGCGGCGGTGGCGAGCGTGGCCAGCGCCCTCGATTACACGAAACGACCGCGCGTGGTCGTCACCTCACTCGATTTCCCGACGGTTGTCTATCAATGGCTCGCCAAGCGGCCGCACGGCGTCGAGGTCGTGATCGTCGAGAGCCCCGACCAGGTGAGCGTGCCGGTCGAGGCGATCGCGCGTGCGGTGGACGACCGGACGGCGCTGGTGGCGACCTCCCACGTCTACTTCACGAGCGGCGCGATCCAGGACATCGCCGCGGTGGCCGAGGTGGCGCACCGACACGGCGCTCACTGTCTCGTTGATGCCTACCAGGCCGTAGGCCAGGTGCCGGTCGATGCTCCCGCCACCGGCGTGGATTTCCTCATTGCCGGCGGGTTGAAATGGCTGCTGGGCGGCACGGGGATCGTATTCTGCTACGTGCGCGACGGGCTTGCGCCGACGCTCACGCCGACCGTGGCGGGGTGGTTCGGACATCGCGACCAGTTTGCCTTCGAGCCGCGCGTGCTCGAGTTCCACGACGACGCCCGGCGCTTCGAGCAGGGCACGCCGGCGCTCGCCGCCGTGTACACGCAGCTCGGCGGGCTCGAGTACATCGAGGAGATCGGCGTCCCGGCGATCCGGCAAGTG
>JBGPIW010000378.1:0-3219 GCA_041485045.1 Gemmatimonadota bacterium
ACCGTACCGCTGAAGGTCGCGGTGCTCTCGGCGCGCCTCGCCTACGTCGTGGTGCTAGCCGTCGCCACGCTGGCGCCGTTCCATTTCGCCGCGCCGTCGGCCGGCCTGTCGCAGGGGCTGGCCAATGCCTTCACGTTCCGGTACTCCGCCGCGACCGCCGTGGACGCTATTCAAAACGTGCTGTTGTTCGCGGGCTGGGGAGCCCTGTGGGTCACGACGAGCCGGTCAAACCCGCTGGCGTCGGCCATCCGGGGGCCCGCACTGACCGGGGCCGCCATGAGCGTCCTGGCGGAGGTGCTGCAGCTCTTCCTGCCCGATCGCCGCGCCAGCGTGCTCGACGTGATGACCAACACTGCTGGAGCCGCGTTGGGCGCCGTCGCGATCGCCGTGGCGGTCCGGACGGCGCAGGCGCTGCGGCAGCAGAAGTCCTACGTCGGGCTGCCGGCCGTCGCCTTCGCAATCACGTACCTGTGCGCCGCCGCGGCCGAGGCCCTACTCCCGCTGCAGAGCGCCGCCGTCATTGCGACCCGTGGGGGCGATCAGCTGCATCGGTTGCACACGGCCGCCTCCCGGCTGGATTGGACCTCGCTGTGGCGCGTCCCGCCGGCGGACGTGATCCTCTTTTTTCCGCTGGGCGTATTCGGGGTGATGGCGCTGATCGAAGCCGGCGCGCGACATTGGTCCGCCGTCCGGCAGGTCTGCGCGTGGGGGGGCCTCGGGTGCATTCTGCTCGAGCTGACGCACGGACCGCTCGGCCAGCCGATCCAGCTGGGAACGGCGTTGGCCCACCTCATCGGCCTCGTGCTCGGTGCCCTGGCGTGCGGCGCGTGGCTCCCGGCGTTCTCCCGCCTGGTGCGCGGTCGTGGACGGCCCGCGCTCCTGCTCCTGGCGTACGCCCTGTTGATCGCCTTCTGGGCGTGGCGGCCGTTCGTGTTCGAGACCGACCCGACGGTGATTCATCAACAGTTCGCCCTGGAGCGCCTCATCCCGCTCCAGGGCTTGGCGAGCCGCAGCGACCTCTCGAGCGTGGCCGAGATCGTCAAGCCGTTCTTTCTCTTCTTCCCGCTCGGCGCCCTCCTCGCCGTCTGGCCGCTGACACGGCGGGGCCCCCTGGCCGTCTGCCTCCCCGCGTTTTACCTGGCGATCGTCACGGAGGTCGCCCAAGGGTTCATCGCCGGTCGGTTCTTCGACGGTACCGATCTGGTGATCCAGTGCGCCGCCGCGGCCATCGGATGGGCGGTCGTGCGACAGGCGGGGTACCAGCCGTACGGCGCGATTCTCGGGGGATAAAACCGAGGCCGGCGCTGCTGCGCGCCGGCCGATGCCCTGGCCCGGATTCGAACCGGGACGCCTTGCGGCACTGCCCCCTCAAGACAGCGTGTCTACCAGTTTCACCACCAGGGCGGGCTCGGTAAGCTAGAAACCGCCGCGCCCGGGGTCAAGCTTGCGGCCGGCGTCGCGCGGCGACACACTCCCGCCATGCTGCGCGCACTCGATGCAGGGAAAATTCTCGACACGTTGGAGCGGCTGGGACGGCGGGTCCACGAGCGGTTTCCCGAGGCGGGCCTCAACAACGTCGTCGCGGAGCTGCTGGCGATCGGTCGCGACACCGAGCGGCGGGCGGCGTTCGTCAATCGGCCCTACGTGCCGGTGCGGGTGCTCGCGGGGACGCTGATCGTGGTGCTCGTGGTCGTCGTCGTGATGGGCGTCGCGGCCTCGCTGCACGTCCCCGGACGGATCGAAAACCTCGGCTCGCTGGTGCAGGCGCTCGAGGCCACGGTGAACGACGTCGTCTTCGTGGGCGTGGCGATCTGGTTTCTCGCCACGGTCGAAACGCGGATCAAACGGCGCGCGGCGCTCCGCGGTATCCACGAGCTGCGCAGCATCGCCCACGTCGTGGACATGCACCAGCTCACCAAAGACCCCGAGCACGTCCTCGGTCTCGGGCCGGGGACTACGTCCTCCCCCGACCGGCCGATGACCCGCTTCGAGCTGGCGCGGTATCTCGATTATTGCAGTGAGATGCTCTCGCTGACGAGCAAGCTGGCCGTGCTCTACGTGCAGCGCCTCGACGATGCCGCCGTCCTCGGCGCCGTCAACGATGTCCAGGAGCTGACCAGCGGGCTGTCGAACAAGATCTGGCAGAAGATCGTGATCCTGGACACGTCACCCCACCCCGCACCTCCCTAATGCCGAATGTGGAATGCCGAATGTGGAATGCGGAATGTTGAATGCGGAATTTCGCGAGTGAGCTTCGAGCCCGGAGTGAGGCTCGAGACCACCCGTTGAATTCCGCATTCCTCATTCCGCATTTGAACAACATGGTACGTGGTAGGGACGGGCGAGCCGGAGGGACGGTCCCGCACCGCCCGCTACCACGTACCACAACATCCGGCGTCAGTTTGGCGAGTGTACTCCCTGTCCGGAGTAGGGTCGACTCTGGCCGATGCCCGGCCCCGACGGGAAGATGTTGTTCAGATCGTTGTCGATCTGCGCGATGACCTGCCGGATGGAGCCCGGGAAGGGATCGGTGCGTCCGTGCCGGCCGAATGGGTCGGTGTACCACACTCTCGGCCCGGCGCGGTTGCTGATGACGGTGGAGTTGATGTCCACGACGCGATGCGCGCCGTTGAACTGCGAGCGCGGGTCGTTGAACACCACCCCGGTGTCGACGCCGTTGTTGGTGGACGCCTCACAGGGACCGCCGCGGGCCCGCTCGCCGTTCGGCCCCACCCAGTAACACACGTCGATCGGCCGGCCGGTGATGTTGAGCGCCGACGGATCGTAGAAGCGGCTCGGCAGGAAGACCTGGAAATAAGGGTTGAAGAACGCCAGCCCGTGGCCGCCCTCGGCGACCACCGCGTTGGAGGTCTGCCAGCTCTCATGCAGTAGATCCCAGTTCGACGTCTGCCCCGCCGGCACCAGCAGCTGGTCCGCGCAGCTGCGGTCCGGGATGATCCGCTGCCCGCCGCCGTCGGGAGAATTCGCCGGCGTCGCAGGCCCGACCACCACGTCCGAGTCCCCGTTGCAGCTGCGGACGAACTCCCCAGGCGTACCGATCGCGATCAGCTCCGTGACGTGGAGCTCGGTGCCGTCCGAGCACTTAATGTGGTAGGCGAGCTCGTGCAGGTTGTTGGTGAAGGCGTCTTTGGAGTGGGTGCCCTGATGCATTTTCACCAGGACGTCGCACGTGATGTCGAACAGCTGATCGGCGGCGTC
>JBGPIW010000379.1:0-3218 GCA_041485045.1 Gemmatimonadota bacterium
CGGACCACCGACGGCTGGCGCGGCTACAAGAAGACCTCGATGCCGTCCGGATGGACGGTCGTGGGCGGAGCGCTGACGCGCTCCGGCGAGGGGGGTGACATCGTCACGACGCAGCAATTCAAGAATTTCGAGCTGGCGCTCGACTGGAAGATCGCGCCTGGGGGCAACAGCGGGATCTTCTACCGGGCGAGCGAAGACGACGATGCCATCTATTGGACGGCGCCCGAGATGCAGGTGCTCGACGATGCCCGCCATCCCGACGGCAAGTCGCGGCTCACGAGCGCCGGCGCGAACTACGGCCTCTATGAAGCGCCGTCGGGGATCGTGAAACCCGCGGGTGAATGGAACCACGTGCGCATTATCGTCAACGGTCGTCACGTCGAACACTGGCTCAACGGCGTCCGGATGCTGCAGTACGAGCTGCTCAGCCCCGACTGGGAGATGCGGGTGCAGGGGAGCAAGTTCGCGCCGCATCCCCACTACGGCCGCAACGCGGCAGGGCTCATTGGCCTGCAGGACCACGGCGACTGGGTCGCCTACCGCGGCATCAAGATCCGCGTGCTGCCATAAGAGCCATCAGCCGTCAGCTATCAGCCGTCAAGCGTCAGCTGCAAGCGCTCGCGACCACCACGTGGAGAGGACACGATGAGCACTCGTGCAAAGCTGTCGACGATGATGTTCCTCCAGTTCTTCATCTGGGGAGCCTGGTACACGACCATCGCCGTGTACATGACCCAACACGGGATGGAGAAACTCACCTACTGGCCTTATACGGTGAACCCGATCGCGGCCATCGTGGCGCCGTTCTTCCTGGGACTCGTTGCCGACCGCTACTTCGCGACGGAGAAAGTGCTGGGCACGCTGCACCTGCTGGGCGGCGTGGTGATGTTCGTCGTGCCCCGCTTTACGGGTGCTCCCACCGTATTCATCCTGCTGTTGCTGCTCTACAACCTGTGCTACATGCCGACCCTCGGGCTCGCGAACAGTCTTGCATTCCATCACATCCAGGCTCAGGAGAAACAGTTTCCGCTGATCCGCGTGTTCGGCACGATCGGGTGGATCATCGCCGGGTTGTTCATCAGCTATGTGTTGGGCCCCCTGACGGGCGTCGTCGCGGAGGGCACGGCGTGGCCGGTCTATACCGCCGCCACGGCCAGCGTCCTCCTCGGTCTCTATAGCTTCACCCTGCCGCACACCCCGCCGCGGGCCGCTGGGCAGCGGGTGTCGCTGCGCAGCATCCTCGGCCTCGACGCCCTGTCGCAGCTCGGGGATCGCTCTTTCTACGTGTTCATCGTGGCCTCGTTCCTGTTGTGCATCCCGCTGGCGGCGTACTACAACTTCACGCAGCTCTTCCTGGGCAACGCCGGCATCACGAAGATCGCGGCGGTCCAGACGCTCGGGCAGGTATCCGAAACCGGGTTCATGCTGCTGATGCCGCTCATGTTTCTCCGCCTGGGCGTCAAGCGCATGCTGATGGTGGGCATGGCCGCCTGGGTGTTGCGGTACGGCCTGTTTTCCATCGCGGCACCCAACGCCATCATCAGTCTCATCATCATGGGCATTCTGCTCCACGGCGTCTGCTACGATTTCTTCTTCGTCACCGGACAGATCTACGTGGACAAGAAGTCGACCCCGGCCGTGCGGGGCCAGGCGCAGGGGTTCCTGGTCCTGGTGACCTACGGCGCCGGCATGCTGATCGGGGCGCAGGTGGCCGGCAAGGTCTTCAACCGGTTCCTGGGCGGCGCGACCAGCCTGACCCTCGATCAGTGGAAGAGCTTCTGGCTCTTGCCCGCGGGATTCGCCGCCCTTGTCCTGGTCTTTTTCGCGGTGATGTTCCGGCCTAAAGACGTGACGGCGAAGACGTAGGGAGAAGGCGTCGAGAGAGATTCGTCAAGAAAAACGGCGTACCTGGGGGAAGCATGGCTAAGAAGCGGATCTCGCGGCGGGCGTTCGTGGGCGACGTGGCGGTTGGGGCGGCGTTCACCATCGTGCCGCGGCACGTGCTGGGGCGCGGTTTCACGGCACCCTCGGACAAACTGAACATCGCCTGCATCGGCTGCGGCGGCAAAGGCCGCAGCGACATCGATGGGGTCGCGTCGGAGAACATCTACGCCTTGTGCGACGTGGACTGGAAGATGGCGCTCGACGCCTTCCAGCATTACCCCCAGGCGAAGCGCTACCGCGATTACCGCGAGATGCTCGACAAAGAGGGCAAGAGCATCGACGCGGTGACCGTGTCGATTCCCGATCACTCGCACGCCGCCGCCGGGTTGCTCGCCCTGAAGCTCGGCAAGCATGCCTTCATCCAGAAGCCGCTTGCCCGCACGTTGGGCGAGGTGCGCGCGCTGGAGCAGGCGGCGCGCACCACGAAGCTCGCGACGCAGATGGGGAACCAGGGCCACACGCACGATGGAACCCGGGTGATACGCGAGTGGGTCGAGGCCGGGGCGATCGGGGCGGTGCGGGAGGTTCACTTCTGGACCAACCGTCCGTGGTGGCCGCAGGGGATCGACCGGCCGCTGGAGGAGTTCTACGTCCCCGACTCGCTCGACTGGAGCCTGTGGCTCGGCCCCGCGGCGGAGCGGCCGTATAACCCTGCCTATGCACCGTTCAAGTGGCGCGGTTGGTGGGATTTCGGCACCGGCTCCCTGGGCGATATGGCGTGCCACATCATGGACGCGGCGTTCTGGACGCTCGACCTCGGGTACCCGACACGCATCGAGCCCGAATCCACCCCGCGCTTCACCGAGACTGCACCCGCGACATCACGCATCACGTATTCGTTCCCGGCCAAAGGATCGCGGCCCGAGGTGAAGATCGTATGGCAGGACGGCGGGCTGTACCCGCCGCGGCCCCCCGAAGTGGCCGACGACGCCGTCTGGCCGCCCGACGATGGCGGCGGTCAGTTGTGGATCGGCTCGAGCGGAAAGCTCGTGGCCGGCACCTACGCCGACGATCCGACGCTGCTCGACGCCGCGAAGATGGCCGAGATCACGGCGCACCCGGTGCCGCAGAAGTACCCGCGCTCGCAAGGCGTGTACGCCGAGTGGATCGCGGCGTGCAAGGGCGGGCCGCGCGCGGGCTCGGCGTTCGACACGTACTCCGGGCCGTTCACGGAGATGGTGCTGCTCGGCTGTCTCGCCGTGCGGTTGGGGCGGACGCTCGAGATCGATTCCGCCACCGGAGCCGTCAAGAACGTGACCGTGCCCCCAGCCTAC
>JBGPIW010000380.1:0-3211 GCA_041485045.1 Gemmatimonadota bacterium
ACACCCTTGTAACGGTTGCGTCACCGCCAACCCACAAAAAACCCCCCGCAGGGGGACACCCTGCGGGGGTACAGCCGGCAGTCGTTACGGAGGGGTTAACGAGCTGCCGTAGCCGTCCAGACCTTCTGGCCACCGGCTGTGATCGTCGCCAGGCGGTCGGCGATCCAGGGGCGCAGTGCCGTGGGCAGCGGCGCGTACCCCAGGGGGGCGGCCTTCGCCTGTCCATCGGACTCGGCCCACCACACGTACTTGACCAGCGCTGCGGCCTTCGCCGGATCATCGTACTCCTTGCGGAGCAGCAGGTAGGTCATGCTGGCGATCGGATACGCCTCGGGGGCGTCGGGGTCGGTGATCGACACCCGGAAGTCCGTGTTCGGCCCCATCGCCGCCATGGACGCGGCCATCGCCGCGGTGGTCGCCTCGAGCGTCGGGTTGATGAAATTCCCGGACTTGTTTTGCAGCTGGCCGTACGGGATGCGGTTCGAGCGCGCGTAGGCAAGCTCGACGTAGCCGACGGCGCCTGGCGTCTGGTTTACCGTCGCCGCAACACCTTCGTTGCCGCGTCCGCCCAGACCGACCGGCCAATTCACCGAGGTGCCCTTACCGACCTTGTCCTTCCATTCCGGGCTGACCTTGGAGAGGTAGTCCGTGAAGATGTAGGATGTGCCCGAACCATCCGACCGGTGCACCACCAGAATGTCCATACTGGGGATACCGAGCCCCGGGTTCAGGGCGGTGATCCGCGCATCGTTCCACCTGGTGAGCTTGCCGAGGAAGATGTCGGCGATCAACGCGGGCGAGAACTTCAGCTGCTTCGTGACTCCCGGGATGTTGTACGTGATCACCACGGCACCCAGAACGGTGGGGATGTGGAGCACATTGCCCTGGATCGCGGCGATCGCCGAGTCGGACATCGGGGCGTCGGTCCCGCCGAAATCGACGGTCTTGTCGGAGAACTGCCGGATGCCGCCGCCCGAGCCGATCGACTGATAGTTCAGCTGCACCCCGGGGTTGGCCTGATTGTACGTCAGCATCCAGTTCTGATAGATGACGTTCGGGAACGTCGCGCCGGCGCCCGTCAGCTTCACCTGGGCGGCGGCCGGGGCGGCGCTCAGTCCGAGCGCCGCCGCCACGCCGAGTAGTGCACTACGCTGCATCGTTGCCTCTCGTTCAGGTCAGAAAGTGATCTGCGTCTGGAACAGCGCCTGCGACCGCACGGCTTCCTGTGCGGGAGTCGGGGTGCCTTCGAAGCTCACGTGGTCGATGTCCGCCAGGAGCCGCAGGTTCGGGCTCAGCTGGTAGGAGATCCCACCGATGAAGCGGGTCTGCTTGTTGCCCGCGGTGCTGGTGTTCGGATCGGTGATGTCCACGCGGGCGATGACCGCCGCCTTGGAGCTGGGTATGTGGAACACGCCGAAGGCCGAAATCACTCGACCGGTCGTCGACGGGGTCGGTGTCGCGGTGACGCTGTCCTTGGTCGAGGCGAACTCACCTGCGAGGGTGATCTGTTTGGAGCGATACGAGACCATCCCGAGGAACCGGTTGCGCTGCCCGCCGGAGGTCGGCTTGCCGTAGCCGGCATATGCGGTCAGCCGGAGACCGCCGACCCGACTGGAATCGTCGGTCATCATGACGCGAGCAGAGACGCGCGCCAGGATGTCCTTGCGCTGGTCGCCAGGCCCGCCGCTGTATCCCTCGCCGTTGACGAACGTCAGCTGAGCATTGACGTTGTCCGGCCCCCACTTGCCGTCGATGCCGAACCCGATATCGGAGGAGGTGACATATCCACCACGCTCCATCGCCATCTGTCCCTGCATGCGGTAGTCCCACAGCGCTTCTTCCCAATCGAGCAGGGGCGTGTGGAGCATGCCGAGCTTGTAGGTGAGTGCGCTGCCGGTGGGGGTGTAGGTCGCGAACGCGTACTTCAGCCGGTAGCGCAGCGAATTGTCGCCGGCTGGCCGGTTGACGTCCAGCGTGACCCGAGCGCCCACGCCGCCGGCGAACTTGCCGATCAGGTTCACGTACGCGCGCGTGACGTCGAAGTTGTTGACGTGGTTGGCGGTGTCTTTGAGCTGGTACACGTACTGCAGGTAGCCGACGCCGCTGACGATCACTTGCGTCTGCTGCGCGTAGGCCGCGCTCGGGAGCAGCAGCGCGCTCGCGACGGCGAGGCTACGCAGGCCGGTAGAGATGGAACGGTGCACGGTTGAACCCCTCACTTCCGAATTTGGGTTGTACAGCGGGCGACTCCGCCGCCCCGGCGGCCCTATCTGCAGGCAGGAACAACCTCGGGTTGCGCCATCACGGCGCGCTGTCGTGCGGGTCACGATCCCGTAACAACGGAAGTTTGTCACGATCGTGTCACGGCGGGGGCTGCAAGGACAGATAGCGGAGCCGTACGGGCCTCCGCTACCAGGCACCCAACCAACGACCGTGCACCTGCGTTGGCGGGCACACCACGCGCGAACGGCGCGCTCGAGCACGGCTTGGGGTGTGAGAGATGTTGTCCGCCGCCGAATCTCCTGTTGGAGTGTCACGAGATCGACAGCGTCCGTGACTAGAACGCGTAACGTGGGATGCGGATGGTGGTGCTCGGTCGCGATGACGCCGCCGCCCCCATGGTCGGCGACGACGACGAGCAGCGCATCATCGACGTTCGCCGCCAGCCGTCCGGTCGCGCTGGGGCGAACGGTGCGAGCATCCGCGGCGACGGTGAATGCCTGGGACAGCCCGTGCAACGACGGCATGATCGTGGGTGTGATCGCCTCGGGCCGCAGCCCATCAGTCAGTGCCAGGATCAGGCGACGGGTACTCATCCCGCAACGGCTCCGGGCGTGAGCGGCAACGTACGCGCCGCTTCGGTGGCTGCCGCGTGGTCGCGGTGGGATCGCGCCAGGCGATGGCCCAACCAGGCGACGAAGGGAAGCCCGAAAACGACATAGGCGATGAGCGACAACAGGATCAGCATCGGTGCAGTACTCCTTCCGGGGTCAGTGAGACGGCTTGAGACGACGGTGGGGTTATTCGCGACGGGGTCAGCGCGGCGTACTGGCGGAGCAGCTCCTGGTCCTCGCCGCGAACATCGCGGCGCTCGGCGGTGCGTCGGGCTCCGGCGGCCAGGGTGCGCCGCCGATCGGCATCCAGCGCCAGCGCGACGATGGCGTGACCGAAGCCTCGTGCGTCGTCGGGACGGACCAGCAGCCCGTTTTCT
>JBGPIW010000381.1:0-3209 GCA_041485045.1 Gemmatimonadota bacterium
CATCTTCCGCCGCTTCACCGAGCTGTTCAGCGACTGGGGTGGCGTGTTCGTGAATTCGACCTACCTCTGGTTCGCGTCGGGTGGGGCCAACCTCGGCTTCACTTACGATCTGCGGCGGCCGCTCGAGAGCCTCGCCGAGGGGGTCCTGCTCGGCGTGCGCGACGCCATGGACAGCATGTTCTTCCAGACCCAGACGCTCGTCCGGATGATCGACGACCACGCGGCGGACGGCATCGTCTATCACCCGATCAAGAGCTGCCGGACCGTCTCGACCGGACTCGCGGACACGCGCCGAGCGCTCATGGCGATCCGCGACGTCCCCAGCCTGTTCGTGGAATCCGACATGATGGACAAGCGCGTGGTCTCCGAAGCACAGATGAAAAACCGCATCGACGCCTTTTTCGAAGGCCTCGCGGCGCGTCGCCATCAGGCGGCCGCCGCGCCGGCGTAACGGGGGACGGCATGGCGTACGCGGCAGGGGTGGACGTCGGGTCCACACAGACCAAGGCGGTGCTGATCGACGAGACGCGGAGGATCGTGGGCCGTGCGTTGACCGACACGGGGGCCAACGTCATGCGCGCCGCCGAGACGGCGTTCCAGCAGGCGTTGGCCGACGGTGGCGTTCCCGAAGAGGAGGTCGAGTTCGTCGTGGGCACCGGGTACGGCCGCTACAAAGTGACCTTCGGCAACACACAGGTCACCGAGATCAGCTGCCACGCCCGCGGGGCGGTCCAGCTGTTCCCGCGGACCCGCACCGTGCTCGATATGGGCGGGCAGGACACCAAAGCGATCCGGGTGCACCCCTCCGGCGAGATCGTGGACTTCTGCATGAACGACAAGTGCGCCGCGGGCACCGGGCGCTTTCTCGGCGCGGCCGCGGTCGCGCTCGATCTTCCATTGACCGAGCTCGGCCCCACGGCGCTGCGCGGCGAGCGCGCGGTGAAGATCAGCACTACCTGCACCGTGTTCGCCGAGTCGGAAGTGCTCTCGTGGCTCGGCAAGGGCAAGAAGATCGAGGACATCCTGCTCGGCGTGCACGAATCCATCGGGGCGCGCTCGATCGGCCTGCTGCGCCGCGTCGGGATCGAGGAAGAGGTGACCTTCACCGGCGGCGTGACCAAGAACCAGGCGATGGTCGAGACGCTGAACAAACGCCTTGGCCTGCGGGTCAACGTCAGCGACGAGGCACACTACATCGGCGCGCTGGGCGCCGCGCTGTTCGCGCTCGAACGGATCGTGACGGCCCGCGCGCCGGCACCGGCGAAGGGCGTCGCATGACCTACACCGCCGGCATCGACATCGGCTCGACCTACACCAAGGTCGCCATCGTGAAGGAAGACGGTGCGATCGTCGGCCGGGGAATGGAGCCGACCGGGTTCAAGCTGGTCCAGGCGGCCGAACGGGCGCTCGCCCGGGCGCTCGACGGCGCCGGGTTGGCCCGCGAGGGCCTGGCGTACGTCGTGAGTACCGGGTTCGGCCGCCACCAGGCGGGGATCGGGGACGCCGCGGTCACCGACCTCACCGCGGCGGCGCGGGGCGCGAGTCACTTCTTCCCCAACACGCGCACCATCCTCGATGTCGGTGGCCAGACGATGAAAGCGAGCCGCCTCGGCGCCGACTCGAAGGTCCAGAGTTTCCGCTTGAACGACAAGTGCGCCGCCGGCACCGGGGCGTTCCTCGAGAAGACGGCGCGCTACATGGGGTACGGCACCGAGGAGATCGGGCCACTGGTCGCCACCTCGAAGGCACCGGTGTCCATCTCCGGGGTGTGCGCCGTGTTCGCCGAATCCGAGGTCATCAACCAGCTCTCCGAGGGCGCGGCGCCGGCCGACATCATGCACGGCGCCATCGTCTCGCTCGTAGACCGGTCTGTCCAGCTGATGAAGCGGGTGCGGATGGAGCCGGAGTTCACGCTGGTTGGGGGCATCCTGCGGTTCGAGCGCATGATCCGCGTCGTCGAGAGCGCGCTCGGCACGAGCGTGAACGTGCTCCCCGGCGAGCTGGTGCAGTACACCGCGGCGTTCGGTGCCGCGCTGCTGGCCCAGCGCCGCCTGCGCCGGCTCGCTGAGGGCGCCACCGCGCATGCCGGCTGACCGCTGGGAGCGCCGCTTCGTCGCGGATCCGGACCGTGCCCGAGAAGCGGTCGAGCTGTACCGTCAGGCCGGATTCGAAGTCCACGTGGAACCGGGGGTCCCGGAAGGCCTGCGAGAGGAATGCGGGTCGTGCTGGCTCGTGAAGGCGGGCTTCTTCCAGGTCATCTACACACGCCGGGGTGAGGGGGAGGATCGATGAAGGCGGCGGTTTATCATGGGAACGGGCAGCGCCTGGTAATCGAGGATGTACCGGCCCCCGAGCCGAAGGCGGGGGAGGTCGTCATGCGGGTCGCGGCCTGCGGCTTGTGTCATACCGATCTGCATTACCTCGACCACGGCGTCGCCACGTTCCAGCCTCCGCCCATCATCCTGGGACACGAAGCCGCCGGCACGGTCGCGCGCCTTGGCCCCGGCGTGAGCGAATTCAAAGAAGGGGACCGGGTGTTGGCCCCGTCGGTCTGGGCGTGCGGGCGGTGCCGCTACTGCCGGGCGGGCCGCGAGAACCTGTGCAGCGATCTGGTGATGCCGGGGAACCACCGGAACGGGGCGTTCGCGGAGCTGCTCGCCGTCCCGGCCAAGGAGCTCGTGCGGCTGCCGCCCGAGCTGCCGCTCGAGCGCGCCTGCGTCATCGCGGACGCGGTGTCGACGCCCTACCACGCCGTGAAGCAGCGCGGCCAGGTGCGCGCGGGTGATACGGTCGCGGTGGTCGGCTGCGGCGGGGTGGGTCTCAACGTCGTCCAGTGCGCGGCCGTCGCGGGGGCCACGGTCATCGCCGTGGACCTGAACGACGCGCGGCTCCAGCTCGCCCGGCAGCTGGGAGCGCGCCACACGATCAACCCGGCGGCGATCGAGCGCGTGGACAAGGAGGTCCGCAAGCTCACCGACGGAGGGGTCGACGTCGCCTTCGAAGTGGTCGGCAACCCGAAGACGATCGATCTGGCGTTCAATCTGATCCGCAAGGGAGGACGCCTCGTCCTGATCGGCTTCTCGCCCGACCCCGCCCCGATCAATGTCGCCAAGCTGATGTTCTACGAGCTCGAGCTCGTGGGGAGCCTGGGCTGCGGCGCGGGCGTGTACCCGGAGATCGTGGGGCTGGTCGCGTCGGGTCGCATCACC
>JBGPIW010000382.1:0-3201 GCA_041485045.1 Gemmatimonadota bacterium
GAGAACCCGCACTACGTCCAGCCCAAGCCGAGCTTTGTGCCGACCCTGGCGCGAGCCGATCTCTTCGTCACCACCGGCCTCGACCTGGAGTTGTGGGTGCCCGCGCTGCTCGACAAGGCGGGAAATTCCCGCGTGACTGAAGGAGGTCCCGGGTACGTGGCCGCCTACTCGGGCATCGACCTGCTGGACGTCCCCACCAGCTTCTCCAGAACCCAGGGCGACATCCATGTGTACGGGAACCCGCACATCTGGACCGACCCCTTGAACGCCGTACAGATCGCACGCAACATCCTCACCGGTTTGAAGCGCGTCGCCCCAGCCGACGCAGAGTACTTCACGGCGCGGGAGAAGGACTTCGAGGATCGCATCTACAATGCCCTGTTCGGGCCGGAGCTGGTCCAGCTGCTCGGCGGGCAGACCCTCGCCGACTTGGACCGCCAAGGCAAGTTGTTCGACTTCCTGAAGGCCCGGCAGTATCAGGGCGCGCCCCTGCTCAATCGCCTCGGCGGCTGGCTCAAGCAGGCCCTGCCGTTCCGCGGCACCCAGGTGGCGTGCTATCACAAGGAGTGGGACTATTTCTCGCGCGAATACCAGGTGAACTGTTTCGATTACATCGAGCCTAAGCCGGGGATCCCCCCCACGCCGCGGCACGTGCAAGAGATCATCGTCGGCATGCGGGAGAAACACATTCCGGTGTTGTTGTCGACCAACTACTACGACCGGAGCCAGGTACAGGAAGTGGCCCAGCGCACCGGGGCCAGAGCCGTGATCGTCCCGTCCAACACCGGCGGGGCGGCGGGCGTCAACACCTATTTCGACCTGATGAACCTCTGGATCACGGAGCTGGGCCGCGCGTTCGCCGCGTCCCCCGGCGCCGCGGCCAACTGACGGAGGAATCGTGACCGGACTGGAGTTGATGCTCCCGCCGTTCGTGGCGTGCCTGGTACTGGTCGCCATGCTCGCCTACCTGGGACTCCACGTGATCGCCCGGGAGGTGATCTTCGTGGACCTGTCGCTCGCTCAGATGGCCGCGCTGGGAAGCCTCTCGGCCCTGCTGTTCCACGTCGATCCCGATTCGCCGAAGACCTACATCTTCGCCCTGATCGCAACCGCATTCGGCGCGTTTGTCTTCGCTCTCACACGGACCTCGGGCCGTACCGGCCGGGTCCCCCAGGAGGCCTTCATCGGCATCGTGTATGTCGTGGCGTCCGCTGCCGCCGTGTTGGTCGCGAACAAAGTCCCGGGCGGCGGAGAGGCGGTTGAGAAGACACTGGTGGGAAGCCTCCTGTGGGTCACGTGGCCGCAGATCGCCAAACTGGCGGCTGTCTACGCGGGGCTCGGCATCTTCCAGTTCGTGTTCCGCCACCGGTTTCTCACGATTTCCTTTCACGCCGAGGAGGCCGAGCGGAGCGGCTGGAAAATCCGCTGGTGGGACTTCCTGTTCTATCTCTCGTTCGGCGTCGTCATCACCCTCGCCGTACCGATCGCCGGCGTGCTCATGGTGTTCAGCTTCCTCGTGGTGCCGGCAGTGATCGCCAACCTATTCACGGGGGACAAGCGCCGCATGGCGGTGATTTCCTGGGGCACGGGCGCCCTCGCCTCGATCCTGGGCCTGTGGTTGTCCTATACTAAGGATCTGCCAACCGGACCGCTGATCGTCTGCGTCTACGGCGCGTTGCTGCTTGTAGCCGTGGCCATCCGTGCGGTTCGGAGGCAGTCTGCCTAGCATCAGGGATTCGGCGGTTGGGCTGTGCCTGCTGGTCACCGGGTGGGCCAGCAACCTGACCGCCCAGACCTCGATCCACGCCACCCTCGGCGCTCGCTACTCGTCCACCCTGGTGCACGACTCGATCGTCACGCCATTGGACGTGCGCGCCGACCTGGCGCCCGCCTTCACCGGGACCGTGGACTTGCCGCTGGCGGGCCGTTGGAAACTCGAGCTGCTGGCCGACCTGAGCTCCAGCCCCTTGCGTCGGCACGACAGGGGCGGCTTTACGGCGCCCATCACCCGGGTATGGACGCTCGGCGTGGCGGTGGGCCTGCGCCGCCGTCTCACGTCGTGGCTCGAGGGACGGGGCGCGATCGGTGGCCTGAAGTACTTCCCCGCGGCATCGGTCGGGGTGTTCAGCTCCGGCAGTGGTGGGGTGATTCCATTCGGCTCCCTCGCCTTCGACGCGGCGCCCGAGATGCTCAGCCGCCGTCGGCTGGCCGTGGAAGTCGGCGGCGACCTGCATCGCTTCCTCACGCCGGCACTGCGGAACGCCGGGTTCACCGAGTCGCGCGTGGTCTACCGCGTCACGGCGGGCGTCCGCCTCGACATCCGGAGGGCACCGTGAGTCCCCCCCGGCGGGCGGCGCTCGCGTGCCTTCTCGCGGTCGCCTGCGCCGACCCGCTGTTGCCCAGTCACGCCCCGGTGTACGTCTTCACCGATACGTTCGGCGATGTGTTCCACTGGCCCGCGGATCGCCTGCCCGTGCGCTTCTACGCCGAACCACGCGGCAACCTGCCGGCGCTGCTCGGCCGGGCGGTGGATGTGTGGGAGCGGCAGTTTCTGTACGGAGAATTCCGGGGAGTCATGGTGCAGGACTCGGGCGCCGCGGACGTCATCGTGCGCTGGCAGGACAGCGTCCCGCTCGACGTCCCGCCCGACACCGGTCCTCCGGTTAAGGCGTGCGGTGGATTGACGCAGGCGTTCCTCGACTCCTCCGGAACGTCCCTCGTTGGCCCGTTCGAGACCCAGATCCGGATCGTCGCCGACTCGATCTTCACGCCGGGCCAGATCCAGGCCTGCGTCGCCCGTACGACGATTCACGAGATGGGGCACGCCCTGGGCTTGCTCCGGGAAGCTCCCGATTCGCTGCAGGACATCATGGCCTCGCCGCCGCTCGTGTCGCTTCCCGGATTGCGGGACCGCAATACCGTTCAGACCCTGTATCACACGACCGCGACGCTGGGCCCGCCGCCACGCTGATCCCGATCAGGGGCCCACTCGGGCCTCCAGCCGGTATCGACCGCTCTGCGGGTTGCCGTTGATGTCGACTCCCGCGGTGACAATCAGGAAATAGTTGCCCGGCGTCAGGGTCCTGCTGATGGACGAACAGAAGTTGCGCCCGGCTGGGTTCACGTCATCGCTCTGCCCCACGAACACGCCGGTCGAATCCGCCAGCGCCAGACTCGTATTGACGTTCAGCGCGAATCGGC
>JBGPIW010000383.1:0-3200 GCA_041485045.1 Gemmatimonadota bacterium
CCCCGCCACCATCTCCTCGAGCGTGCGCACCCCGGCGAGCGGGACGTCGGGCTCCAGGCGGGCGACCAGGTCGCGCAGGGCCGCCTCGACGCGGCGCGGCTCGACAGTTGTCCGCACCAGCAGCGAGACGTCGGGCGCGGGATTCTGGGCCAACGGGAGATAGACATAAGGCTGGGGCTGTTCCGTGAGCTGGCGAACTTTTACGTCGCGGGCCACGCCGACGATGCGCACCGCCGGTGAATCCGGAGCGTTGAGTCGCATCACTCTCCCGATCGCCTCGGCGTCGGGCCAGTACATGCGCGCCGCGGTCTCGCTCACGATCGCGACGCGTGGTGTGCCGAGCGAATCCCCGGGGGCGAAATCACGGCCCGCGAGGAGCGGGGTGCCGATGGTGGCGAAGTAGGCGGGGCCCACGGTGCTCCAGAACGACAGGTCCCCTCCTTGTTGCGCCGTCTCCCGCCCCGCGATGAAGAGGGCCCCGCCGCTGGCGGTGAAGTCGAGAGGCAAATACCGGGCGACGGTCGCCCCGCGGACACCGGGAAGGGTCGCGGCCGCGGCGACGAGACGGTCGTAAAACCGCCGCGAGCGCGTCGCGTCGTAGCCAAGCAGGCTGGGCGCGACCGATCCCGTAAGCGCCTCACGGACCTGGAATCCGGGCTCGACTCGTCCGACGGCGGCGAGTGTGCGCACGGCGAGGCCTGCGGCCACGAGCAGCAGGCACGACACGGCGACCTGTCCGATGACCAGCGCCCCGCGCAGCGTGCCACGGCGGACCCCGTGCACCGGGGCATCCGTTTTCAGGCCCTGGGCCACGTCCCTTGAGACGGTCTGCAGCGCCGGGACGAGCCCAAAGATGAGGGCCGTGGCCGCGGTGACGCCGAGGGCGTACAGCAATACCTGGACATCGATGTGGAACTCCCAGGCGAACGGGATGTCGGTCGGGAGCCGCAACGCCGCTCCGAGCGCACCGGTGGCCCACACCGAGAGGACGACGCCCAGCGCACCGCCGGCCGCCGCCAGCACCGCGGCTTCTACCAGGAGCTGACTCAACAACCGCGAGCGAGACGCCCCGATGGCGACGCGGATCGCGAGCTCGCGCCGCCGCCCCGAGTCGCGGGCCAGCAGCAGGTTCGCCACGTTGGCGCAGGCGATGAGCAGGACCAGCCCCACCCCGCCGAGAAACAACGCGAGCAGCAACCGGGGAGTCGCATTGTTGCCCGGCTCCGGCCGCGAGTCGGCAAGCGATTGTACGAACGGCTCGACGCCCTGGTAGATCGCCGGGTAGTCGTGCACGAGGCGGGTGCCGACAACCGCCGCGGCCACCTGGGCCTGCCGCACGTCCACGCCGGGGGGGAGATGGCCGGCCAGCCGGAAGGTGGCGGCACCGCGCTGCAACAGCCGACCGGCGGCGGAGGGCACCAGCTGGTCGTACAGCGTCGCCGGCACCCAGAGCTCCGGCTGGAAGCCGACATAGTACAATCCCGTGAACCGGGCGGGCGCCACGCCGGCGATGACGTAGTCGTGGCCGTTGAGTCGGAGCGCCCGCCCCAAGACGGCGGGATCGCCGTTGAAGCGACGGCGCCAGGTCGCCTCGCTCAACACCGTGACCGGGGTCGCGCCCGGCGCGGTGATCTCGGCGGTCGTGAAGGTGCGGCCCAGCACCGTACGGACAGCGAGCGCCTCGAAGTAATTCGGGCTCACCATCTCGCCCCAGATACGATCGGTGTGTCCCGCTCGGCTCAGGCTCAGCGCCGTGGGATAGTAGGCGATCACGTCGCTGAAGACGCTCCGGGCCGCGCGGAAGTCCTCCAGGTCGGCGTACGACCAGTCGAAGTACTGGCCGGCCGTCCGGCTGGTGGAGCTGATGACGACGAGTCGGTCGGGATCGGTCACCGGCGGCTGGCGCCACAACAGCCCCCGGGCGATGGAGTACATCGCGGTGTCGGCGCCCACGCCGAGGCCGAGGGTAAGGACGACGACCGCGGTGAACAGCGGGCTCTTCCCGAGGGTCCGGACGGCGTAACGAACATTCTGCAGGAGCGTGTCCATCAGCACCTCACTCGGAACGAAGCGCTTCGATCGGGTTGACACGTGTGGCCCGCAACGCCGGCAGATAGCTTGCCAGCAGCGCCACTGCGACGAGCAGCAGGGCGATCGCCAGGAACGTCACCGGATCGGTCGCGCTCAAATTGAACAGCATGTTTTTCATCACCCGGGTCACCGCGAACGCCGCCACGAGGCCGATGGCGACGCCGGTGAGCGCGAGCCGCAGACCCTGCCGCAGGACGAGCCCGAGCACTTGGCGCGGGTCGGCGCCCAGCGCCAGGCGGACGCCGAGCTCGCGCGCGCGCTGGGTGACGGTGTAGCTCATCACACCGTAGAGGCCGATCGAGGCCAGAGTCATCGCCAGCAGGGCGAAGCCGCCCAGTAGCAGCATCGCGAAGCGCCGCGACCCGGTGGACTGGGCGATCAATTGGTCCATCGTCCTGACGTTGGCGAGCGGCATCTCGGGATCCACGGACCGGACGGCGGTGCGCACCGCGCCGAGGGAGGCCAGTGGATCTCCGGCGGTCCGCACGGTGAACCCCAGGAACGGCAATCCCGTTTGCGCCAGCGGGAAGTAGACCTGGACCCGCTTCTGCGCATCGAGTCCCTCTTGCGACATGTGAGCGACCACGCCCACCACCTGGATCCACTGGACCGAGGAGTCGGAGAGGTTGTTGAACGTGATGCGCTTGCCGATCGCGTCGGTGTTCGGCCAGTAGCGACGGACCAGCTCCTCGTCCACGATGCAGACCGCGGGTGACCCGAAGCGGTCGGCATCGCTGAACTGGCGGCCGGCCTCGAGCGGCGACCGCAACGTGGTCAGGAACGTGGGCGTCACCACGCGCATGTCGCCCCACGGCTGGGGCGTGTTGGGCGGTGGCTGATAGCCCTCGACGTTGAAGCTCCCTGTCGACCACCCGCCGCCGAACGGGATGTTGCTCGTTCCGCCCGCGCCGACGACGCCGGGTGTCGCGCTCAACGCGGCCGTCAACCGTTGCAGGACCTGGACGCGGACGGTGTCGTTGGGATACTTCGCCTGAGGCAGTGAGACGAAGAACGTCAGCAGATGGTTGGGCTGGAACCCGGGGTCGACGCCGACGACGCGGGCGAAGCTGCGGATCAGGAGCCCTGCGCCGACCAGGAGGGTGAGCGCC
>JBGPIW010000384.1:0-3197 GCA_041485045.1 Gemmatimonadota bacterium
CACAGGGGCGCGTCATCGTGGGCGTGAATGAGTTCGTTTCGGAGGACGACCATCCGGTCGAGGTGCTCCGGGTCACCAACGTCGCCGAGGACTCGCAACGCCAGGGCGTGGCCGCGCTGCGCGCCCGCCGGGATCAGGCCCTGGTGGAACGGCGGCTGGAAGCCTTACGCCAGGCGGCCGAGAACGACCAGAACGTGATGGGACCGATGCTGGATTGCGCGCGGGCCTACTGCACGCTGTACGAGATCCGGCACGCGCTCGAGCGGGTGTATGGTGCGTATCGCGAGCCGGTGTTCTTCTGATGGCGACGCTGCCGTTCGCTCGGGGAACGGGGACGGTCCACGAAGTGCTCGACCGTCTCGGGGCGATCGCGCCGGGCGGCCGCCTCGTCGTCTCCTGTTACTTGAAACTCGAGCAGCGTGACAAGACGCGCGGCAAGTACCTCATAAAGATGAAGAACCGGGTCAAGGAGACCGTTGCTGCGCTGGCGCAACGTCCGCTGCCGCGCGGAGAGCGGGAGGACGTGGCAACGGATCTGGATCGCGTGCTCCGCTACCTCGAGGATCCGGGCCGGCTGCCGCAGGGCCGCGGCGTCGCGCTGTTCGCCTGTGGCGCGCTGGGACTGTTCGAGGCCATCGCCCTGCCGCAGGTGCACCGCTCGCGGCTGGTGGTCGCCGACACTCCGGCGACGCGGGAGCTGGTGGCGCTGGAACAGGAGTTCGGAACGATCCTCGTCGCCGCGTGCGACCGTACGGGGGCCCGGTTTTTCACCGTGACTGCCTTCGGCATCACGGAGCTCACCGGGATCACTTCCCCGGCGTCCCGAACCGAGAAGTTCCATGGGGAACGGCAGATCATGCGAGGCGCGGTGACCGGCTCGGCCGGTGAGCACGGGCATCACGGGCGTATTCGCGAGGAGAAGCACCGCCACTACGCGCGTGTCGCGGAGGAGATCTTCCGCATCAACGCGCAAACGCCGCTCGCCGGACTGGTGGTCGCGGGCATCGGCGTCGACGCGGCGGCGCTGGTACCGCACCTGCATACCTATCTCCACGACCTGCTGTTCGGCGTCGTGCGGCTCAATCTCAAGACGCTCACCCCGGCGGAAGTACGGGAAGCGGCGCTGACGCTGCGAGAAGAGCGCGAGCGGGCCTGGGAGCGGGCGCACGCCGCGGCAGTGAAAGACGGACTGGGCACGGGGTGGGCCGTGAACGGGATCGAGCCGACCCGGAAGGCGCTGGCGCGGGGTCAGGTACGCACGCTGCTGGTCGATGGCCGCGACGAAGACGTGCGTCTGGATGACGCAGTGGAGGACGCATTGGCGCAGCGCGCCCAGGTGGACGTGCTGTACGACGACCGTGCACGGCGTGCCGTGGACGGCCTCGCCGCGCTGCTTCGGTTCCGTCGCGGATGACGCCGGCCGTCACGGGGAGCAAACGGCGCCCGATCCGGGTGCTGGTGGCCAAGCCCGGCCTGGACGGGCATGACCGTGGGGCCAAGGTCGTCGCTGCGGCGCTGCGCGACGCTGGTATGGAGGTGATCTACACCGGCCTGCACCAGACGCCGGAGATGATCGCGCAAGCCGCGATTCAAGAGGACGTGGACGTGGTCGGACTTTCGATCCTCTCCGGCGCGCACATGACCCTCTTCCCGCGCGTGCGGTCGTTGCTGCAGCAGGCCGGCCGGGACGACGTCCTGCTCACCGGCGGCGGCATCATCCCCCCCGAGGACATGACCGAGCTGGAGCGGCAGGGCGTGGGGAAGCTGTTTGGGCCGGGGACGCACACGGGGGACCTGATCAAGTACATCGAGGAATGGGCCGCCCGCCTGAAGCGATGAGCCGTCTCCGAACGCTGTCCACGGAATATCGCGAGCTCGCCAAACGCCTGGAGCAGGGTGGTGGCGTCGAGAAGATCCGGCGCCAGCACGATCAGGGGAAGCTCACCGCGCGTGAGCGGATTGCGGGTCTCCTCGACCGGGGCGGTTCCTGGGTCGAAATCGGGCTGCTGGTGGCGTCGGATCAGTACGACGGGCAGGCGCCCGCGGCCGGTGTCGTCACCGGGCTCGGCCGCATCCACGGACGGCCGGTCGTGGTGGTGGCCAACGACGCGACCGTGAAGGCCGGCTCGTGGTGGCCGGAGACGATCAAGAAGATCCTGCGGGCCCAGGAAGTCGCCATGCGCCAACGGGTCCCGATCATCTATCTCGTGGATTCCGCGGGCGTGAACCTGCCGTACCAGGGGGGCGTGTTCCCGGGCCAGTACGGCGCCGCACGGATCTTCTACTACAACTCCATCATGCGTCGGTATCTCCGCGTCCCGCAGATCGCCGCGGTGATGGGTCCCTGCATCGCCGGGGGTGCGTACCTGCCGGCGCTCTCGGATGTGATCTTCATGGTCGAAGGCACCTCGTTCATGGGACTGGGCGGCCCCAACCTGGTGAAGGGCGCCACGGGGCAGACGGTGGACGCCGAGACGCTGGGGGGGGCGATGACCCACACGGCGGTCAGCGCGGTCGCGCACTATCGAGCCAAGACCGACGTGCTCTGCCTGGAGATGATGCGCGAGTACGTCGGCCGGCTCCCGCACACTCCCCGTCCGGCCCCGGCCGGGGGAGCACCCAAACGCCCGGGCACCGACCTCTACGACCTCCTGCCGCCCGACCACCGCATGAGCTACGACGTGCGCGCGGTGCTCGATTGTCTCGTGGACGGCGGCGCATTCGATGAGTTCCAGCCCGACGTGGGCCACGAGATGTTGTGCGGCCACGCGCGCATCGCCGGCCGGCCGATCGCGGTCATCGCCAATGCCCGCGGCGTGATCAAGGGCAAGCCGGGCCAGCCACCGCGCATCGGCGGGATCGTCTACACCGAGAGCGCGGAGAAGGTGGCCTACTTCATCGAGAACGCCGATCGCGAGCGGCTGCCGCTGGTGTTCCTCCAGGATGTCTCGGGGTTCATGGTCGGTACCGAAGCCGAACACTCCGGGATCATCCGCGCGGGGGCCCGCTTCGTCGAGGCGATGGCCACCGCGACGGTCCCGAAGCTCGTGCTGACTGCGAATCACGCATCGGGTGCCGGATACTACGCGATGGCCGGACAAGGGTTCGATCCGGATTTCATCCTGTCGTGGCCCACCGGACGCATGGGCGTGATGGAAGGCGAGTCTGCCGTGCAGGCCGTGTTCGGCGGCGGCGTC
>JBGPIW010000385.1:0-3196 GCA_041485045.1 Gemmatimonadota bacterium
GCTGGCGAACTTGAAGCCGAATCCCGAGCACGGGCTCGCGACGATCACCGCGGTGTGCTCGGGGTGGCGGTCAATGACGAAGTGCCCATCCCTCGAGTTCGTGTAGAGGCAGACGGCCGCGCGCCGATGCGCGCCAGCGAGGGCCGGGACGTAGCGCTCGAGCAGCGCGCGCGTCGCCGTGATCTCGGCCGGCGACACCGACCGCGGGACGGTGCCTGGTGTGGTGCTGGCCCCATCGTGATGCACCGCCACCTTGATCTCCCGCGCATCGCCGGCCGGCGGGAGGGCGTAGAAGACACCTTCCGGGACCTCACGGATAAAAATGGGAAGAGCTCCGGCCGCGGTGGACCCAGGCGCGAACCAGTGCTGGACCTGCCGCTCGACGCGGAGCCCGCCCACCGCATCGCCCAGCAGCTCGGGCATCCACGGCCCGGCGGCGAGCAGCAGGTGACGGGCGCGGTAGTGGTCGCGTGCCGTGGTCACCCCGACGCCGTCGCCGTCCCGGTCCCAGCGCACTACCGGCTCCTCGAACTGGAGGGTGACACCCCGGTCTGACGCCAGCCGAAGACACGCCGCCACCGAGCGCTCCGGGTCGAGCCAGCCGCCGCCGGGCTCGAACACCCCCGCCGCGCCTTCGAGACGGCGCTGGTCCGGGAATCGGCGAGTGAGTTCGGTGGCATCGAGCAGCTCGTGGGTCACGCCGTAGTCGCGCGCACTCTTCAGGGTCCCGCCGACGATCGCTCCCTCCTCGGGCCCCACGAACAACACACCGGCAACGTGCAGCAGGGGTTCGCCTGATTCGGCCTCGAGCCGGCGCCAGTTCTCATAGGCGCGGCGCGCGAGCGGGACGTAGAGCGGGTGCTCGAATGACGTTTCGCGAATGACACGCGACTCGCCATGGGATGAGCCGAGGTCGTGCGGCGGGTGGTAGCGGTCGAGCCCCAGTACCCGGAGCCCACGGCCGGCGAGGTGATAGGCAGCGGCGCTCCCCGTGGCACCCAGTCCGGCGATGATGATGTCGAATGACACAGGGAGAACTTACCTTCCAATCAGATCTCCAGATGCCTCTAGAACCTGTCCTCGAACCCGTCATTCCCGCGGAGTCCCCGCCGTCCCCGCAGCAGCAGCGGGCGATCGAAGCGCCGCTCGGACCCGTGCTCGTCCTCGCCGGGCCCGGCGCGGGCAAGACGTTTTGTCTCGTCGAGCGTGTCCGGCACCTCATCGAGACCCATGGGGCCCGACCGGCCCGCATCTGCGCGGTCACGTTCACCAACAAAGCCGCCGAAGAGGTCGTGCGGCGGCTGCATCGCGAGCTGGGCACGGCCGCCTGGGACGTCACCCGCGGCACCCTGCACGCGCTCTGCGCCGGCATCCTGCGGGAGCACGCCGAGCTCGTCGGCCTGCGGCGCGGGTTCGGCATCGCGGACGAGGAGTACCAGCAGACGCTGCTGCGCCGGCTCGGCGTGCGGCCCCGCAAGCGCCGGGCGTGGATGTTGGGGCTATTCACCCGAAAGCGCTTGCAGGGGTACCGACTCGAAGCGGACGTCGATGCGGTGTTCGACCGCTATCACGCGGCGCTGCGCGACCGCAACCAGGCGGATTTCGACGACCTCCTGGTCCTGGTGCAGGAGCTGTTCGAGCGCCACCCGGCGGTCGCATCGGCCGAGGCCGCCCGTTGGGATCACCTCCTGGTGGACGAGTTTCAGGACCTGAGTCCGGTCCAATACGCGATCGTCACGCGTTTGGCCGAGCCGCACCGCAGCCTGTTCGCCGTCGGGGACGACGAGCAGTCCATCTTTTCCTGGACGGGGGCCGACCCGGAGGTCATCCGCCGATTCCGGACCGACTACGCTGTCGAGCCGATCGTGCTGGACCAAAACCGTCGCTCCGCGCGAGCGATCTTCGCCGTCGCCCGCCGCCTGGTGGAGCGCAACCCCCGGTTGTTCGACAAGCGGCTCGAGGCGTTGCGGGATTCTCCTTTTGCCGTCGAGGTGCACCGGTTCCCAGATGAGTCGGCCGAAGCGGCCTGGATCCTGGCCGACATCGCTCGCGACCGCGAAGCCTACGGTCTCGCCTGGGGCGACGTCGCCGTGTTGTACCGTAAGCACGACATCGGCCGGGAGCTGGAGCGGCGCTGCCTCGAAGCGGGGATCCCCTGCCGCATGGCCCGGGGCCGCGCCATCTCCGACGACCCAGTCATCGGCCAGGTGACGGCTTCGCTGCGGGTCATCGCCGACCCGGAGGACCCCGTCGCATTCGAGGCGCTGGCGACGCACGTGCTCCCTGACACCCTGCTCGAGCGGGTGCGCGGTGCGTCCCGGAAGGGTGAGCCGTTCCTCGATACCTTGCGACGCGTGGCTCGCGGCGCGCACGGCGAGCAGGACGGCCGCTGGCTGTGGCGGTTCATCTATCAGGTCGAAAACCTGCGAGCGCTCGTCCAGGGGCAGGAGAGTCTCGGCGGGCTCGTGACCGAGCTGTTGGGCGAGCGGATGGGCAAGTACAAAAACCCGCTCGACGAGCACCTGGGAGAGCTGGTCGATCCCGCCGTCAGCCCCGGCGCCGCGGAGCTCGTGGCCGCCCTGCGAACCACCCGCGAGGCGGAAGGCACCGTTTGGATCGCGCCATGGCGCGGTCTGGAGATCGGCCTCCGTGGACTGCTCGTCGCGTCCGAAGCGGTGCGCGCCGTGCGCATCCTCGGGCCGGATGATCACCCCGAGCCCCGGGACCTGGTGCTGCGCTCGGACGAAGCCGATCCGGCGGCGCTCGTCGTACGGCTGTTCAAGGCGCTGCAGCTCGACCACGTGCGCGAGCCGGGCGAGCCGTACCCGTCCTACGTCACCTTCGACCTCGAGACCACGGGGACCGACGTTCAGCTGTGCGAGATCGTGGAGATCGGCGCCGCGCTGGTGGTGGGCGGCCGGATCGTCGAGCGGTTTCACTCGCTGGTCCGCCCCGATCAGCCGGTCCCAGCTGCCGCGACCGAGGTCCACGGGTATGGCGACGCAGATCTGGTGGCGGCTCCGCGTTTCGAGGAAGTGTGGCCGCGGTTCCGAGGGTTCGTGGGCGACCGGGTGATGGTGGCCCACAACGGTCAGGCGTTCGACATCCCCGTCCTGCGCCGCCTGGCGAACGCCGGGGACCTGCTGTTCTTCGATACCCTGCCGCTGGCGCGCGCGCTCTCGGATGAAAGCGCCAA
>JBGPIW010000386.1:0-3176 GCA_041485045.1 Gemmatimonadota bacterium
CGCCACAGCCTCGTCCTGTTCATGCACGCGGAGCATCAACGCGGCCGCGAGCACGAGGGATCCGCCCCCGATCAGGAGGGCGTTGATGGCCTGCCCGCCCAAGAAACGCCCGACGATGACGCCCAGGAGGGCCGCCGCAACGATCTGGGGGATCACGATGAAGAAGTTGAAGACGCCCATGTAGTAGCCGAGCTTGGACGGCGGCAGCGAGCCGGTCAGGATCGCGTACGGCATGGCGAGGATGCTGGCCCAGGCGATCCCCACACCCACCATGGAGCCCAGCAGGTAACGTGGGTCCGAGATGAAGTAGATCGAAATCAGCCCCGCCGCGCCGCACAGCAGGCAGATGAGGTGGGCGACCTTCGGACTGGACCATCGCGCCAGGGGCGGGATCGCGAACGCCGCCAGTGCGGCCACCCCGTTGTACGCGGCGAAACCGACCCCCACCCAGTTGGCCCCTTCGTTGTACAGCGCTGAAGTCGTGTCGGTCGTCCCGTAGATATGGCTGGTCACGGCCGCCGTCGTGTAGATCCACATGGCGAAGAGAGCAAACCACGAGAAGAACTGGGCCCACGCGAGCTGCTTCATGGTCCGTGGCATGTCCAGGAAGTCGTTCAGGATGGTGACGAACCCGTTGTCGTAGTGACCGCCGCGTTGCATGAGTCCGCCGGCGATGAGCAGCGCCCCGACGACACCGATCCCACCCGACAGGATCATGACCTGGTAGACATCGTTTCGGGCAAGGCCGGTGCCGGGTAAGGCGCCCACGATGAGGAGACCGATGCTGAGCAGGACACCCACGGCGAGCAGGACGGCGCCAATGCCGATCTGCCGGCGGCCGTTGGCCGCGAACTCCGCTGCCGTCCGCTTCTCCCGCACGTGGCCCTCCCTCGCCTGGTTCTCCTCGAAGGAGGCCATCTCTTCGGGCGGGTACTCTCTCGATCGCAGTACCGTCCAGAGTATCGCGGCGAAGAACACCCCCGCGCCCACGTAGAACGAGAGACGCACCGAGTCGGGGATCACGTGCGCGGGTGCTTCGTTGCTCACCCCGAACCGTGTGGTGAGCAGCCAGGGGAGCATGGAGGCCACGACCGCACCGATGCCGATGAAGAAGCTCTGCATGGCGAAGCCCGTGACGCGCTGTGTCGCGGGGAGGTTGTCGCCCACGAAGGCACGGAACGGCTCCATCGAGATGTTGATGGAGGCGTCCATGATCCAGAGCATCCCGGCCGCGACCCAGAGGACCGGGGAGTTCGGCATGACGACGAGCGCCAGCGATGCCAGCATCGCGCCGCTCAGGAAGTACGGGCGCCGGCGGCCGAGCCGGTTCCAGGTGCGGTCGCTGAAGTAGCCGACGATGGGCTGGACGATGAGCCCGGTCACCGGAGCGGCGACCCACAGGATCGGGATGTTCTCCACTTTGGCGCCCAGCGTCTCGAAGATCCGGCTCACATTGGAGTTCTGCAGCGCGAAGCCGAACTGGATCCCCATGAAGCCGAAGCTCATGTTCCAGATGTCCCAGAACGAAAGACGCGGCTTGGGCCGGGTGACGCGCGGTGCGTGAGGAGCGGGTGATCCCATGGTGGACCTGGACCTCAGGGGTTCCGGGTACGTTGGAGGCGACGAGTCAGCCCGTCCACCTCGGGGTCGGTGAAGATTTCATCGAGCAGCCGACGCATCGGACGCTGCCAGTTCGGTCGCACCGAGGAAGGCGTCCCCGGGAGGTTCACCGCGTGATCCTCGAGCCAGAGATCCTCGAGCCAGGGGACGACGAGCGGGCTGTCCGAACGGCCGAGCCAATCCAATAGCTCCGCCAGCAATGCGGCGGGATCCTCGAGCGGGCGTCCCAATCGTTGGGCGAGCCAGTACGCCGCCCACGTCCGTTCTTCCCGGACCGCCGGCGCCGCCTGCTCGGCGAGCAGGCCATAGTGAATCCGCTCCCCGATGTCGTTGCCGGCGAGCCACCCAGCGAAGGTGGGAGTGTCGTGCGTTCCGATGAGCGCCATGTCCCGGGCGGTGGGTGGAGCGGTTTCCTGCTTCCCAGTCCACTCTTGAAACTGAGCCAGGTACATCCCCCAGATGCGGTGGCGCGGCAGCGCCTTGTCGATCTCGCGCGGAACGGTTCCCAGGTTCTCACCCACCACCTCGCACCGGTTGCGGTCCGACTCCAATGTGAGAATGGCGAACAACTCCTCGGCGGGATAGGAGACGTAGGTCCCCTCGTGCAGCCTGAGTCCGTGGGGGATCCAGTAGAGGCGCGTCCAGGCCATGATGTGGTCCACCCGGAGCACCCCGGCGAGTCCCGCCTGGAGTCCGATGGACGACGCCAGGTAGCGGTGGCCCTCACGGCGGGACGCCTCGGGAAGGACCGGGGCGAACCCCCAATCCTGCCCGCTTGGGAATCCCTCGTCGGGCGGAGCGCCGACCGACATCCCATCGGCGAACAGGGTCTGGCGCGACCACGGATCATAGCCGTCCGGATGGACACCCACCGCGAGGTCGAGCCCCAGGCGGAATCCGTCGCGGTCCAGGCCTTTTCTGAGATCGTCGAGCTGCCGGCGCACCAGCGTCTGGGCCACGAGGTGGAAGCGCTCCGCCTCGTCGTCGACATGGTCGGGCTCGAGCGTACCGGCCCGGGCCTGCGACGGCCAGGCCCGCCAGTTCCTCCCGAGCCTTGCCTGCGCGCCACGGAAGCGCGCGTAGCGGGCCAGCTCCTCGTCCAGCTGCGATCGGTCCGGAACCTGGTGCCCCGCCAGGGCCGCACGGACCTCGGCGTCCGCCCGCGTCACGTCCAAGGTCGTGGGGCGCTCGGACGGGCGATGCGCATCCCCCAGATCGAGAATCAACTCGGACCAGAAGAGGCGGCTCACCGGAGAGTACGGGCTGGGCTCGGGCGGTGCTTCGTTGAAGGTGGGAAGCAGGGGGAGCGCTGTGACCAGGTCCCCGCCTCGCGCGCCGACCCAGGCACACAGCGACTGCAGGTCCCGAAGGTCGCCCAGGGAGCGGCTGCGCGCCGAGCGGAGCGCGGCGAGCTGGGTTCCGACCCCCCAGCTCCGATGCGCCCCCGGCCGACGAAACGCCTGCACGGGAGCCGAGATGACGGTGCACGTCTCGTGTCGGCCTGAGCGCTCTACCTCGAGACGGTGGTAGCCATACGGAAGGGGGCGCGTCTCGAG
>JBGPIW010000387.1:0-3173 GCA_041485045.1 Gemmatimonadota bacterium
CTGGCACGTGGGCCGCGAGATCTACGAGCTGGCGCACACCGACGGTCTGCGGGCGTTCGGGCTCGGTTACCTCTCGCACCTCGCGGCCGACACGGTGGCGCACAATTTCTACGTCCCGCGCCAGCTGGTGCTCACCAGCAGTACCGCCGCGCTGGGTCACAGCTACTGGGAGAGCCGGCTCGAAACCCACCTCGGCGAGCGATACGCCCGGACCGCCAAGTCGGTCATCCTGCAGGACCACGGGGTGAGCGATTCACACCTCGACGCCATCCTCTCTCCCACTCTATTCAGCATCCGGACCAACCGCCGTCTGTTCCGCGGCATGGTGCATCTCACCGAGAGCCAGAGCTGGCAGTGGGCGTTCCAGATCATCGCCGAGAACAGCCGGTGGGACTTGCCCGGTGAAGACGTCGAGCGCCACATGGCGGTGGCGTTCGAGTATGTGATGGAGGGACTCGCCGAATCCAACGCCGCCCCGCACCGGCTCGACCCCGCCGGAGAACAGGCGCTCGGGCTCGCCAAACAGATGCGCCGCCACGCCCTCCAGGAAGGCGGACGCGAAGACCCGGGACGGGTGCGCGCCGCGGCCGAGGAGCATTTCGGCCTGCCGAGCTCGCCGCTTGCGTACTGGCGCGACGCCCGGGCGGCCAAGCCGTGGCGCGAGCCGGAGTCCGTCAGCCCGCCAGCCGCGCTTTGAGCAGTGCCGTCACGAGCGTAGGATCGGCTTTCCCCTTGGACGTTTTCATGACCTGTCCGACGAAGAACGGCAACAGCTTCGATTCGCCCGCCTGGTAGCGGGCGACCTCCCCCGGTTGGGCCGAGAGCACCGCATCCACCCAGCCCCCCAGTGCCCCGCTATCGGCAACCTGCACGAGCCCCAGCGATTCGGCCACGGCCCGGGGATCGCCGCTCCCGTTCGCCGCGAGCACGGCAAAGACGCGCTTGGCGGCCGGGTTCGACACCACGCCATCCCGCACGAGGCCGATCAGGCGCGCCAACACGGCGGGGGCCAGGCGCAGGGCACCACCGTTGGCGTTCGCGTCGGCCAGGGTCTCACCCATGGCCCAGTTCGCGGCCGGTTTGGGCTCGGCGCCGGCGGCGACGGTTGCTTCGAAGTAGTCGGCGAGGGTACGTACGCCGACGAGCACCGCGGCATCCTGCGCCGGCAGGCCGTACTGCACCGCGAAACGCTCGCGCCGGGCAGCCGGCAGCTCCGGCAGCCCCACGCGCTCATCATCCAACCAGAACTCGGGGACGACGAGCGGCGGGAGGTCCGGCTCCGGAAAGTAGCGGTAGTCCTTGCTCTCTTCCTTAGAGCGTTGGGGGCGGACCGCGTTCGCCTTCACATCGAATAGCATCGTCTGCTGCGCGATTCGCCCACCCGCTTCGAGCGTCGCGATCTGGCGGTCCCGCTCCAGGCCGAGCGCCTTCTCGACGAACGCGAACGAGTTGATGTTCTTCACTTCGGTCTTGGTGCCAAGCTCCGGATCGCCCCGGCGGCGCACCGAGATGTTGGCATCCACCCGGAGGCTCCCCTTCTCCAGGTCGCAATCGGAGACGTCGGCGTACTCCAGCACCTCTTTGAGGGCGAGGAGGTAGGCGCGGGCTTCCTGTGGAGAGCGGAAGTCCGGGCCGGTGACGATTTCGGCCAACGGGACGCCGGAGCGATTCAGATCCACCGCTGTGGTCTTGGGCACGCGATCGTGCAACGACTTGCCCGCGTCCTCCTCGACGTGGAGCCGCACGATGGTGGCTGTGACCGAGCCACGCTCGGGACTCAGGAACGTGAGGCCGCCCCCGGTCGCCAGCGGCTCCTCGTACTGCGAGATCTGGTAGCCCTTCGGCAGATCGGGATAGAAGTAATTCTTGCGGGCGAAGATGCTTCGGAGGTGGACGCGGCACCCCAACGCCAACGCGGCGCGCACCGCCAGCCGGATCGCCTGGCCATTGACCGTCGGCAGGGCGCCGGGGAGCCCGAGGCACACCGGACACACGTTGGTGTTGGGCGGCGCCCCGAACACGGTCGAACAGCCGCAGAACATCTTCGAGCGCGTGCGGAGCTGCACGTGGGTCTCGAGCCCGATCACCGTTTCCCAGGCCCCGGTCCCGCTCACGCTTCCGCCTCCGGCGCGACCACCCGCTCGAGGGTGAACGCCGCCTCCAGCATCTCGTCTTCGAGGAACGCGGGCGCCAGCAGCTGGCCCCCGACCGGGAGCCCGTTCACGCGTCCGATCGGCAGCGTGAGCGCCGGCAGGCCGGCGAGGTTCGCGGTGACGGTGAAGATGTCGGCGAGATACATGGCGACGGGGTCGCCGAGCTTCTCGCCCGCCTTGAACGGCGGCGTCGGCGTGGATGGGGTGAACAGCAGGTCCACCCCGCGGTCGAACACGTTGCGGAAGTCCTGCGCGATGAGCGAGCGCATACGCTGCGCCCGGCGGTAATACGCGTCGTAGTAACCGGCCGACAGCACGTAGGTGCCGATGAGCACGCGGCGGCGGACTTCGGCGCCGAAGCCCTGGCCGCGGGTCGCCCGGTAGAGCGCGCGTACATCCACCGCGCCGGCGGGACGCGGTCCGTAGCGGACTCCGTCGTAGCGCGCGAGGTTCGACGACGCCTCGGCCGGCGCGATGATGTAATAAGTCGGGATGGCATGCGGCGTGTGCGGCAGCGACACATCGCGCACCGCGGCGCCCAGATCTCTCAGCAGCTTGATCGTCCGGTCACAGGCGCGCCGCACGCCGGGATCGAGGTCGGGAGGGAAATACTCCTTTGGAATGCCGATCACGAACCCCTGCAGGTTCTCGGGCGCCGCGGGGAGCGGCAGCGGATCGCGGTCCTCGCAGGTGGCGTCGTAGGGGTCGCGACCACTGATCACCGCAAGCACCCGGCCCGCATCCGACACCGTCCGCCCGAAGACGCCGATCTGGTCCAGCGAGCTACCGAACGCGACGAGGCCGTAGCGTGAGACACGGCCGTAGGTCGGCTTGATACCCACCACGCCGCAGAAGGCCGCCGGCTGGCGTACCGAGCCACCGGTTTCCGATCCCAACGCCGCCGGCACCACCCCCGCCCCCACCAGCGCCGCCGAGCCGCCCGAGGAGCCGCCCGGCACCCGCTCGGGATCGAGGGGGTGCAGGGTGCGCCCGTAGGCGGAGTGCTCGGTGGACGAGCCC
>JBGPIW010000388.1:0-3166 GCA_041485045.1 Gemmatimonadota bacterium
GATTGCCCGCATCACGAGGAACGAGATCAGGATGCCGAGCGGCAGCGTGACGATGGCCACCAGGGCGGAGCGCAGGTGTAGCAGGAACAGCACGGAGATCGCCGCGACGATCAGCGATTCCTCGAGCAGGGTGCGGCGCAGGTTCCCGATCGCGCGATGGATCAGGTCCGCCCGGTCGTACACGGGGACGAGCCGCACCCCCGCCGGGAGGGTGCGCTGCACCTCGGCGATGCGGGCCTTCACGGCTTCGATTGTCTTCAAGGCGTCCGAACCAAACCGCATGATCACGATGCCGGCGACGACTTCCCCGCGGCCGTTCAGGTCGGCGGCCCCGCGGCGCGGTGCGGGCCCCACCTGGACGGTGGCCACGTCCGAGACGCGAATCGGTGTCCCGCCCATGGTCGAGCCGACCGCGACGTTGCCGATGTCCGTCACGGTGCGGAGATAGCCGAGACCCCGGATCATGTACTCCCGCCCGCCCATCTCGATCACCCGGGCGCCGACGTCGGCGTTGTGGGTGCCGATCGCTTGGACGACGCGCATCACCGGGATGTGGAACGCTCGCAACCGCTCGGGATCCACCTCCACCTGGTACTGCCTCACGAAGCCGCCGAGACTCGCCACCTCGGAGACGCCCGGCACCGAGGTGAGCTGGTACCGGATATACCAGTCCTGCAGCGTGCGCAGCTGGGCCAGGTCGAGCGAGTCGCTCTCCAGCACGTACTCGAACACCCAGCCGACGCCCGTGGCGTCGGGGCCTAACGTCGGCTCGACGCCCTGCGGCAGCCGTTGCCGGATGCCGTTCATGTACTCGAGCACCCGGGATCGTGCCCAATAGAGGTCGGTACCGTCCTCGAACAGCACGTACACGAGCGACTGGCCGAAGAACGAAAAGCCCCGCACCACGCGCGCCCCGGGCACCTTCAGCATCTCGGATGCGATGGGGTAGGTGACCTGGTCCTCGACGATCTGTGGCGCCTGCTCGCTGAACTCGGTCTGAATGACGACTTGGACGTCGGAAAGATCGGGGAGCGCGTCCACCGGCGTGGTCCGGATGGCCCACAGCCCCGCGATCACGAGCGCCGCCGTTGCGAGCGAGACGAGGAAGCGGTTCTGGAGCGACCACGCGAGCACCTTCGCGATCATGGCCGGGGCTCCTTCTTTCCGGGCTGTTCCATGTTCATCCCTGGCATCCCGGCCATGCCGGCTCCCGTGGTGAGGCGCGATTCCGCGTCGACGAGGAAATTGGCGGAGGCCACGACGCGCTCGCCCTCCGCCAGGCCGCGCAGGATCTGGATGCGGCCGTCAGCACGCGCGCCGAGGGTCACCTCGCGCGGCTCGAGCGCGCCCTCCGCCCCGGCCACGAACACGAGATTCCGCTCGCCCGTCTGGACCACGGCCTCGGCGGGGAGGCTCAGCAGATCCCGCCCCAACGCGACATCGCCGAACACGGTGGCGTACATGCCGGGCTTGATGAGACCCCGCGGGTTGGCAAGCGCGACCCGGACGCGGCCCGTGCGGCTCTGCGCGTCGACCACCGGCCAGACGAAGCTCACCCGTCCCGCGAACGTCCGGCCGGGATAGGCGGCCAACTCGACGCGAACCGGCGCCCCGACCCGGACCAGGGCGAGGTCCTGCTCGAACACTTCGCCCTCGACCCACACGGTCGAGAGGTCCGCCAGCCGATACAGCTTCATCCCCGGCATGACACCCTGGCCGGCGACGACCATTTTCTCCATTACCACGCCGTCGAAGGGGGCGACGAGCGTCAACGTCTTGGTCACTTCGCCCGTGCGCTCGAGGCGAGCGATCTGGTCCGTCGAGATGTCCCAGTACGCCAGCCGCCGCCGAGCCGCGGCCACGAGGTCCTGCGCGTTGCGCCACGCCTCGGGCGCGGTCGAATCGATCGTTTGCGCCAGGTGCAGGGCGGTGAGGAGCTCCTGCTGCGCGGACACGAGCATCGGGCTGTAGAGGGCGAGCAGCGGCTGGCCGCGGCGCACCTGGACGCCGGTCGCATCCACGAACAGCCGATCCACGAATCCGTCGATCTTCGGCGTGATGTCGGCCAGATTGGGTTCCGCCGGCACCACCTGTCCCACCGTCCGCACTGTACGGGCGAGCGGGCCGCGCGCGACCACGGTGAACCGGACACCGATGGCCCGGGCTTGCTCGGCGGAGAGGTGCACCGGCTGCCGCTCCCCGGCGGTCTTGGTGGTGTCGGCGGCTGTCCCGGACATGCCGGGCATTCCTGCCATGTCCTCCGGCGCCGGCTTGGCCCCCCCCCGACACGCGGCGGCTGCGAGGACGCCGGCGAGCCCGGCGGCGACGACGCGCTTCATAGCTCTCCTCCCGTCAAGGCTATCAGGTCGCCCACGGCCTGCTGATAGTCGGCGAGCAGGCGGATGGTCTCGATTTCGTACTGGTTCACGGTCATCTGGTTGTCCACGAGCTGCATGAACGACACCTGCCCGACGCGATAGCTCCCGAGCGCGGCCTGGACCGCCCCCCGGGCTTGCGGCAGGATGCTGCTGCGGTAGAGCAGGGCGAGATCGCGATCGCGCACCGCCCGCGCCCGCGTCTCGACGATGCGGGCGATCGTCTCATTGCGCAGGCTCAGCAGCTCGGCCGCGGACATGTCGCGCATCGCGGCCATCTGGCGCCGCATCGGCAGCTGGCGACCGCCGGCGAAGATCGGGAGGTTGATGCCCACCATCACGCTGACCATGTTGTCGTAGGCCGGGCGACTCTGATATGCGACTCCGACCTGCAGGTCGGGATACAGCTCCCGGCGCGCGCCGGCGAGGGTGGCGGCGGCGGCCGCCAGGCGCTCGGCGCCCGCTTGGAGCGCGGGGCGATGGGTGAGGGCACGAGCGATCAACGAATCGGTTGGTGGTAGGTCACCTGCCGGCGCCGGCAGCTCAACCGCCGGGACGGGGACCGTCGCCTCGCGCCCGAGCAGCGCGTTGAGCCTCGCCGCCATGGCGATACGGTCCTGCTCCATGCGCGTGATTTCCTCGCCCATGCGCGCCACGTCCACCTGCGCCCGCAACACGTCCTGCTGCACCGCGCTGCCGACCGAGTACATCGTCGTGCTGATCTGGAGGAAGTCCCGCAGCAGGCCCTGGGTACGCCGCATCACTTCCAGCGCGCGATCGGCATCGGCAAC
>JBGPIW010000389.1:0-3163 GCA_041485045.1 Gemmatimonadota bacterium
CGCGCTGGGATACGCGCACCGGCGCGGCGTAGTGCACCGCGACGTGAAGCCGGCCAACATCATGATCGACGCCGACGGCTGGTCGGTCGTCACCGACTTCGGCATCGCCAAGGTCGCCGAGAGCCAGGGGCTCACCCAAACAGGCGCCACCATCGGGACCCCGAGCTACATGAGCCCCGAGCAGTGCGCGGCGAAGCGGGAGCTGACGGGCGCGTCGGACCAGTATTCGCTCGGCATCGTCGTCTACGAGATGTTGACCGGTCGCCTGCCCTTCGAAGCCGAGACCACGATCGGGTTGCTGTTCGCCCACGTGCACGAGACGCCGCCGCCGATCGGCGACCTGCGTCCCGATTGTCCGGAGGAGATCGGCGAGGCTGTGATGCGGATGCTCGCCAAGGACCCCGAAGAGCGGTGGCCCAACATCGAGACCGCGGTGGGAGCGCTGGGGGGCACGCCGATCGGGCACGACGACCCGATCCGCGCCCAGCTCGTGGAGCTGGCGGGCGGGCGCGCCCAGCATCCCGCGGATACGATCCGCACGCCGATCAGTCCGCTGCCAGCGAACAGGGTGGCGCCGCCGCCCGCGACCCGGACGGCGACCCCGCGGGAGCGACGGCCGGCCACGCGGACCGGCCCGACCCCTCCCGCCGCGGCGCGGCGGCGTTCACCGCTGCTGTTCGCTCTGCCCCTGCTCGCCGTCGCGTGGATCGCTGCCTGGTGGTTCCTGGGACGCGGGGGATCGGGGCGAACGACCGCGACAGCTCCGCCCGCGATCCCGACCGCCGGCGCCGAGACCGTGAAGGTCGTGGAGCGCGCGCCCGCGGAGACGGTCCGTATCGGCAGCGTGGGAGCGGTCGCCGGTGACACCCAACGCCGGGCCGCTCCGTCGCGGCCCACGAATGTCACGACGGACGCACCGCCGCCGCCACGCCCCAACCGGGCGGTGGAGAACGCCTACCACCTGACGGAAGCGAGCGCGATCGGGCGCCGTGTGAGCGCCAAGGCCGCAGGCGCGACGAACGAAGAGCTGGCGGCCGGCGACGCCGACGCCCGCGCCGCTGAGGCCCTGGCTCGTGAGGGGCGGTACGCGGAGGCGAATTCACGACTCGCCGCCGCGATCACGGCCTGGACCAACGCTCAGATCAACGCGCAGAATCACCCGCGTCGTGAAGCGCGGGCCCCCGGGCAACGGACGGAGGTCCAGCAGCTGGCGGCCGAGTTCGCCGCTGCGTTCAGCGCCAAGAGCCTGCCCCGGCTGCGGCTGGTCTACCCGCGGATGCCCGAGGCCCAGGCACAGGAGTGGGGCCAGCTCTTCCTGCAGGCGCGCGATATCACGATGCAGCTCACCGCCACGGACATGAACCGCGTCGGGCCCGCCGAATTCGAAGCGACGCTGTCAGGCACCTACGAGTACACCGACATGCGGGGCGGCACGGCTGAGAGCCGCACGGTGAGCTGGCAGGCGACGCTGCGCCAGTCGCCGATGGGGCTGCGAATCGTGGCGCTGCGGTGATGGGCGCTGTGGGCCTCGATTGACGAATAACGTCATAAATAACATAGTTGACGTATTACGTCATTGGAGCAATATTTGATGGTATATGACAATTCACTACGTGGCGTTCATCGCCGACGTCGTGGCCTCCCGTGCGCTGACCGACCGGGCCCGGGCCGCGCTCCAGCGAGACATCGCCGCCGCCGCCCGCGAGTTCAACGCCCGCTACCGCAAGCACCTCGCCGCCCGCTTCGCCGTGACCCTGGGCGACGAGCTGCAGGGCTTATTCACCAGCGCCGCCCCTGCCTGGGACGTCAGCCACCAGCTCCGCCTCAGGATCCCGACGGTCGAATGGATCGTGGCGTGCGGACGGGGGGCGCTGGCGATGCCGCTCCACCGCGGCGCGAGCGCCCCCGAGCTGGACGGCCCGTGCTTCCACGCGGCCCGATCGGCCCTCGATCACGCCAAACGGACCGGTCTCGTCCTCACTTTCGGTGGATTCGATCCGCCGCTCACGGCGTGCGCCACCTATTACTCCGCGCTCTATCGGGGCTGGACCCGGCGTCAGCGCGCCGTGGCCACGGCGCAACGCGCCCGTAGTGAAGCCCGGCTGGAGGAGCTGGCCCGACTGCTGCACGTCGGGCCCAGCGCCGTCTCGCACCTGAGGCGCCGCATGGTCTGGCCCCTCGTGGCGGCCGGTGATAAGGTATTCAAGGATCTGCTCGCAAAATGAACCCCGTCTCTGCCGTCATGCTCCTGGCCTTCGCCGTCAGCGTCGGATTCGCTCTCTGGCGGCGGGCCGGCTGGACCGCACCCGTCCGCGCGCTGCTGTTCGAGGCCGCGGCGCTGGTCGGTGCCGTCGTACTGGCGTGGCTCGGCGCCCGGCTCGTCCATCCCACATCGCAGGGCTACTACTGGGGTCGGGTGCTGCTCCTGGGCACCGCCTACTGGTACGCTTGCGCCGGCGGGGCGGTGCTGATTCGTCGGGTTCTGGAGATAGTGCCGGTTACGGACACGCCCCGCGGCAGCAAAGGTGGAATCACCGTCCCGGCCGCGGAATTGTCGCGGGGCTTGCTCATCGGGGTCTTGGAGCGGGCCCTCGCCCTGACGTTGGTGCTGATCGGACAGTTCGGGGCGCTGGGGCTGATTCTCGCGGCCAAGGCTTTGGCCCGGTTTCGCGCGATGGACGACCGGGACTTCGCCGAGTACGTGCTGATCGGCACGCTCGCCTCGATGCTGCTCGCACTCGGGGTCGGCGTAGCCGTACGCGCGGTCATGGGGTGGCCCTGACCGTCGCACTTCACCCTGACTCTGCCCTTCCCCCTCATTCCCCCTGGAGGCCCCATGTCCCGGACCGTGAAGCTCACCGCTGTTACCGCACTCCTCAGTCTCGCCGGATGTTACCACGCGATCATCGACACCGGGCTGTCCCCTTCCACCCAGGTGATCGACCAGCCGTGGGCGTCCGGTTGGGTGTACGGGCTCGTCGCGCCCAAGCCGGTCGAGACGATGGCCAAGTGCAAGAGTGGCGTGTCCAAGGTCGAAACGCTTCACAGCTTCCTGAACAGCCTCGTGGGAGGTCTGACCTTCGGCATCTACACGCCAATGACCATCAAGGTGACCTGCGCGACCGGCGGCCGTGCGTCGATTCCGGCAGGGGCCCCGCAGATC
>JBGPIW010000390.1:0-3162 GCA_041485045.1 Gemmatimonadota bacterium
CGCGAGACCGGGACGAGGGACGAGCGACGAGAGAAGGGTGAGCAGAGCGACCAACCGCAGCACGCGCATGTCAGTAGTCCGGGTGAGTGATGATGGCTTTCACGAGATCGTCGAACAGGCGGGAGTCGGGGGTGACGTCCCCCGCCTCGTTGGTGTGCACGCTCCAGGCGGCGAGCTCTTGCAGCGCCGTCGCCTCTTCATAGGTGAGGTGCAACGTCACGCCCTCGCCGGTCGGCTGCGCGCCGTCCAGCACGCGCCGCAGGACGTCGGGGAGGTGCTTGGCACTGCGCACGGCGTCGAGCTGTGCACGAGTGATGACGAGATCCATTGGCTCCCTTGCGAGACACGGGTTCGAGCCAAATCTTCCCTCCTCCCGCTGGAAACGCCAGAGACACGCACGGAAAGGACCGCATGCCGCGCACAGAGTTCATCGCGACCGGCTTTTACGTCCCCCCTCGCGTCGTGTCGAACGACGATCTGGCGATCCTGATGGACACGTCGGACGAGTGGATCATGCAGCGCACCGGGATCCGGCGGCGGCACTGGGTGGAGCCCGGGACGATGTGCTCGGCGCTGGCGGCCGAGGCGACCAAGGTGGCGCTGGCGCACGCGGGCCTCCAGGCGAGCGATCTGGATTGCATCATCTTTGCAACCACGAGCCCGGATCACTTCTTCCCGGGCAACGGCGTGTTCCTGCAGCGCCTGCTCGGGATCACCGACATCCCGGCGCTCGACGTGCGCGACCAGTGCACCGGATTCATTTACGGCCTGTCGGTCGCCGACGCCTGGGTGCGGACCGGGCAGTACAAGCGCGTCTTGCTGGTGGGCGCCGAAATCCAGTCGCCGGGCCTCGATGTGACGACGGCGGGACGCGATACGGCCGTGATCTTCGGCGACGGGGCCGGCGTCGCGATCCTCGGTCCCACCGACGATCCCCGGCGGGGCGTGCTCTCGACCCATCTGTTCAGCGACGGCCGCCACGCCGAAAAGCTCTGGATGGACGGGCCGGGCCTGGTGCACGTGCCCTGGATCAGCGGCGAGATGATGACCGACGGCCGGGCGCGGGTGCATATGGAGGGCCGCGAGGTCTTCAAGCACGCGACCACCAAGATGCCCGAGTCGGTGCAGATCGCGCTGCGCGCCAACGGTGCCACCACCGCGGACATCAAGCTGCTCATCGCGCACCAGGCGAACCAGCGGATCTCCGAGATGGTGCAGCGGCAGCTCGGCCTGCGGGACGACCAGGTGTACAACAACATCCAGGAATACGGCAACACCACCGCCGCTTCGATCCCGATCGCGTTGCACGAAGCCCTGGAGCTGGGTCGGTTCACGCGTGGCGACCTGCTGATGCTCACCGCCTTCGGGTCGGGATTCACTTGGGGCAGCGCGGCCCTCCGGTGGTGACAGCAGCCGTCAGCGGTCCGCCGTCAGCCTTCAACCTTCCGCCTTCAGCTCCCTGAGCAACCGCGCCGCCGCCGCCGCGCCCGCCGTCCCGGGGTAGCGGTCGGCGAAGCGCGCCAGCTCCACCTTCAAACGGTCGCGGCGGCCTTGCTTCCGGTACAAATCGATGAGGCCATTCGCCGCGCGCACCTCGTGCCCGGGCTCCGGTTGGAGACGCCGCACCTCCAGATAGAGGCGCTCGGCCTCCGCCGGATCGTTCAGGTGGTGCTCCAGGAGGTCGGCGAGCCGCAGCCGGGCTTCATTGTCCTCGGGCTCGACAATGAGATGGTCCCGGAAGTACTCGGCCGCTTCGCGATACTGCCCACGGACGATCATCACGTCCTGGCGCGGGTAGGTGCGCGGCGGCGCGATGTCGCCCACGGCGTACAGCATGTTCACGAAGCCGCTCGACGCCCGGCTCGTCGCATGGTGGATCGCCAACACTCCGACAACGACCAACGGGATGTCGAGCACCGTCATCACCACCGCCACCCATGCGGGGATCGTTCCCTGGTTCGCGAGGAAGAACCACAGCCCCGTCAGCATGATGAACGCCGCGGGCCCGAACCACACGGCGATCTTGAGGAGCTGCGCGCGCTCGGCGAGGTCGGCGCTCAAGGCCGGCACAGGGGGAGGGAAGTCGGCATCCGGGGGAGATTGCGGGAGAAACCGCCACGGTGCAAGTTGCGTAGGAGCTACCATGATCATCGGACTACTGCTCGGAGCGGCCGCCTTGGGCGGCGGATTCATTCCCACGCGCAACTTCGTGCGCCGGCGGCTGCGCTACGTAGACAAGGCGCAGAAGCCCTCCGCACCCGTCGTCGCGGGCGTCGTCGCCACGGCGGCTGGAGTCATCGTCGCGGCGTTGCCGATCATTACGGTCCCGATGGGAGTGCTGTTCGGCATCGGCGTCGGCACCGGGTGGGCCAGCGGGCAGAAGGCTCCTCCCGAGTCCTGACACCGGGCAAGCCGCGGTCCCACCACAGCATAGCGGTCGGTTCGGTCTCCAGCATACCACTTCACGCTCGTAATAATCCGCCCGGATTACTACTTTAGTCCGGCGGGCGGATGGCGCGGTTCTCCACGCCGGAGCCCGTCGCTGCCGTCCACCATCCGAAGGTCCACTCAGCCTCAGCAGGGGGTTCGCCATGCATCGCGTCGCCGTCGCCGCCGCAGTCGCCCTGGCCGTGCTCGCACCCAGTGCGCGCGCACAGGAAAATCAGTGGAGGTCCCAGGTAGAATCCTACCTCAAGCAGAAATCCAAGAGACTCAGCGACATGGGGTACGCGCAGACCCACGAGACCCAGATCGGATCGCTCGCCGATGACGACAACGAGTCATTCAATCTCACGCTGCATTCCGGCACGAAGTACGCCCTCGTCGGCGTGTGTGACAACGACTGCACCGACCTCGATCTCGCGCTCTACGACGCCGACGGCAATCAGGTCGATTCCGACGTTCAGGTGGACGACGTACCGATCGTGCAGGTAACCCCCAGCGAGACGATGCGCTATCGCGTCAAGGTGATGATGGCCACGTGCAAGACGAATCCATGCTGGTACGGGATCGGCGTGTACGGGAAGTGAGCCCATGCTGACCCTGCTCTGATCCTGATGGCCTTCGTGCTGTCGCGCCGACGCGCTGGCGTTCCTGACGATCGGCGTGGGGGCTGGCGACAAAGCAGTAGACCTGGAGAGCGGGGAGCGGTCGGAGTCGGCA
>JBGPIW010000391.1:0-3151 GCA_041485045.1 Gemmatimonadota bacterium
GCCCCAGGTGGCGCTGATGGTGGCGCTGATGACCGCGACGAGACCGGCGAAGCGGAAGATGTCGCGGGGGCGGTCGAAGCACTCCCGTCCGTTGGCATATCGATTGACCAGGTACGCCCCGACCACGCCTTCCAACGTGTTGCCCAGGGCGATCGCCACCGCGCTGGCGACCGAGCCGGCGGTGGTGACGTTCACAAGGAAGGCGCTGAGCAGGATGGCCGGCCACACCCGGTACCCCAACAGCAGAAATGCCGCCAGCCCGATCCCAGCCGAGGGCCAGACCGGCGTCGCACTGGCGTTGACGAACGCGAGCCGGAGCCCGAGCTTGCCCGCCACGAAATAGATCGCCGCGAGCCCAGCCAGGGTGATCAGATCGCTCGCGGTCCGCGACAGCGTCACCGTTTTCATCGCAGCGTAACCATAGCCATCCGGGGTCCGATTCCCGAGTGATACCCGTCACGCCGCGGACGGACACCCCGCCCCGGACGAACCGCTAGTCGACGGGAACGACGTCGGCCAATCCGACCCGTGCGGGGGCGCGCCGCCGGCTCAATCGCTGCTGCAGCGCGTCGAGGTAGGTATAGAAGACCGGGGTCACATAGAGGGTCACGATCTGCGAGAATGCGAGCCCGCCGACCACGGCGAGTCCAAGGGGGCGGCGCGACTCTGCCCCGGCGCCCCACCCGACGGCGATCGGAAGGGTCCCCATCAGCGCGGCCATCGTCGTCATCATGATCGGCCGGAACCGCACGCGGCAGGCCTCGATGATGGCCTCTCGCGCCGTCTTGTGGCTGCCCCGTTCCGCTGCGATCGCGAAATCGATCATCATGATGGCATTCTTCTTCACCAGTCCTACCAGCATGATGATCCCCACGAACGCATAAATGCTGAGCTCCGTGCGGAACAGGAGAAGCGTGAGCAGCGCGCCGAACCCGGCGAACGGGAGGCCCGAGAGGATGGTCAGCGGATGAATGAAGCTCTCGTACAGGATGCCCAGCACGATATAAATCACCATCACCGCGAGGATCAGCAGGAAGGCCAGCCCCTGCTGGCTCGCCTGGAACGCCTGCGCCGTTCCTCCGAAAGACGTACTGATGGTGGCGGGGAGCGTCTGCCGGGCGAGCCGCTGCACCGCACTCACCGCTTCGCCCAAGGAGGCTCCCGGCGCCAGGTTGAACGACAGGGTGACTGAGGGCTGCTGGCCTGAGTGGTTCACGCTCAGCGGCCCCACATCCGGCGTCACCGACGCGAGGGTGGACAGCGGCACCAGCGCCCCTCGGGGTGAGCGGATGTGGAGCATGTTGAGCGCCGTCAGATCCTGCTGGTACTGCGGCAAGAGCTCGAGCACCACCCAGTACTGGTTGTTCGGGGTCAGAATCGTCGAGACCTGGCGCGTGCCATAGGCGTCGTACAGCGCCTGCTCCACCTGCTCCACGGTGAGGCCGAGCTCGGCGACTCGGTCGCGGTCGATGTGAACCTGGACCTGCGGGTTCTTGATCTGCAGATCGCTCGTGACGTCCCGCAGGATCGGGACGTCGCGCAGCTTGCCTTCCAGCGCCCCCGCATTGTCGTAGAGGGACTGGATGTCCGCGCCCTGCAGCGTGAACTGATACTGGGTCTTGGTCGGGCGCCCGCCGATGCGGATCACCGGGGGGATCTGGAGGTAGGTGCGAATCCCGGGGATGGTCGCCAGCTTGGGCGCGAGCTCACGCGCGACGCCGTCGGCATCGAGCCGGCGCTGGTTGCGCGGCTTGAGGCGGATCGTCACCCGGCCCTGATTCATCGTCCCGCCACCCACCGACGACATGAAATGGTCGACGTTCGGATCCGCCGCCAGGACCGCCGCGACCTGCTGCTGGTGGCTGGCCATCGCCTCGTAGGAGCTGCCCTCGATCGTCTCGGTCGTGCCCTGGATGAGGCCCGTGTCCTCGGTGGGAATGAACCCCTTGGGCACGAGAATGAAGAGACCCGCCGTCCCAAGCAGGATCGCGGCGGAGAACGCCAGCGCTGCCGGGCGGCGATCCATCACCCAGGCGAGGCTGCGCTCGTAGGCTCCGAGGACGCGCTCGTAGACACGCTCGGTCGCCTCGAAAAAACGGCCGTGATGCGCTTCCCGCGGGGGACGCAGGAAGCGGCTCGCCAGCATCGGCGTGAGGGTCAGCGAGACGAAACCTGACACGAGGATCGCGATCCCGATCGTCACCGCGAACTCGTGGAACAGCCGCCCGATGATCCCGCCCATGAAGAGCACGGGGATGAACACCGCCGTCAGGGACAGGGTCATCGAGAGAATGGTGAAGCCGATCTCGCGCGCGCCGTCGAGCGCGGCCTCGAGCGGCCGCTTCCCCATCTCCATGTGGCGGACGATGTTCTCGAGCATCACGATGGCATCGTCCACGACGAAGCCCACTGACAGCGTCAGCGCCATCAAGGACAGGTTGTCGAGGCTGTAGCCGAGCAGGAACATCGCCGCGAACGTCCCCACGATCGAGAGCGGCAGGGCCAGACTCGGGATCACCGTCGCCGAGAGATTGCGCAGGAACAGGAAGATGACGAGGACGACGAGGCACAGGGTGATGAAGAGGGTGATCTTGACGTCGTGCACCGAATCACGGATCGGCTGCGAGCGGTCATACAACGTCTGGATCCGGACCGACGCCGGCAGCTGGGGGCCGAGCGCGGCGATTGTCCGTTTCACGCCGTCCCCGACCTCCACGGTGTTGGTCCCCGGCTGCCGCTGCACCGCAAGCACGATGGCGCGGGCGCCGTCGAACCAGCTTGCCGTCTTGTTGTCTTGCACGTCGTCCAGCACCCGCGCGACGTCCTGTAGCCGCACCGGCGCCCCGTCCTTGTACGTAACGACGAGCTGCCGGAACTCGGGCGCGCTCTGGATCTGGCCGTCGGCGAGCACGGTGTAGGCCCGGTGCGGCCCCCACAACGTCCCCGTCGGCACATTGGGGTTTCCGGCGTCCACCGCCGCCGCCACTTCGTCGATGCCGATGCCTCGAGCGACGAGCGCCTGCGGATCGATCTGCACGCGCACCGCGTATTTCTGGGAGCCGAACACCTGGACCTGCGCCACGCCCTCCACCGTCGAGATACGCTGCGCGAGGAACGTCTCGGCATATTCGTCCAGCGCCGACAGCGACAA
>JBGPIW010000392.1:0-3151 GCA_041485045.1 Gemmatimonadota bacterium
AGGCGGTCGCCGGGTGGTACCTGCCCTACTCGTTCGAGACCAACCTCCGGGGCAGCCAGGACAAGTCGAAGATCACGTTCCTCCGGATGGAGGCGAACGTCTCCATCGACGACGGACGGTTCGCAACCCCTTCGCACTGATCGAGGATCGAGCGATGACGAATCTGCGGATGGGGCTCCGTGCCGCGTGCGCGTTCACGGTGCTGTGTGGCGGCGTTTCTCGTGTCCCCCGGGCGCAACAGCCGGCACCGGTCACGGTGGACTCGGAAATGATTTCCGGGCTGGGGGCGCGCAACATCGGGTCGGCGGCGATGAGCGGGCGCATCGCGGCACTCGACGCCGTGCACGTCGGCGCGCGGCTCACGGTCTACGTCGGCGCCGCGAGCGGTGGCGTGTGGAAGTCGGTCAACGGCGGCACGACCTTCAAGCCGGTCTTCGACCGGCAGGCGGTCCAGTCGATCGGCGCGATCGCCATCGATCCGAAGAACCCGAACGTGATCTGGGTCGGCAGCGGTGAGGCGTGGATGCGCAACAGCGTGTCCATCGGCGACGGCGTCTACAAGTCCGTCGACGGCGGGGAGAACTGGACCAACCTCGGTCTCCCGGCGTCCGAGCACATCGCCAAGATTGTCGTCGACCCGACCGAGACGAATACCGTCTACGTCTGCGTGCCGGGGAAGTTGTGGAGCGACAGCGACGAGCGCGGCGTGTACAAGACCACGGACGGCGGCAAGAGCTGGACGAAGATCCTGAAGGGGGCCAACCCCTCGACCGGCTGCTCGCTGTTGTCCATGGATCCGGCGCATCCGAAGACGATCTACGCCGGCATGTGGGACTTCCGCCGCAAAGGCTGGACGTTCCGTTCGGGCGGGGACGGCCCCGGTGCGCCGAGCGGCTCGGGCCTGTTCAAGAGCAGCGATGGCGGCGTTTCCTGGACGTCGCTCGATGCCGGGAGTGCGGTGGGGCTGCCGGCCAAGCCGTGGGGGCGGGTGGCGGTCACCGTCGCGCCATCGAAGCCGGAGGTCGTGTACGCGTTCATCGAGGCAGAGCCGCCGAAGAACGGGCTGTATCGCTCCGACGACGGCGGCCGGACCTGGCGGGCGCTGGACCGCAGCCAGAACATGGTCTGGCGGCCGTTCTACTTCGCCAACCTCATCGTCGACCCGAAGAACGAGAACCGGATCTACAAGCCCGACGGCAGCCTGATCGTCAGCACCGACGGCGGCGCGAGCTTCAGCAACATCTCGGGCGGTGCGCACGGCGACTTTCACGATGTGTGGATCGATCCGGACGACACCGACCATCTCATCACCGGGGACGACGGCGGCCTCTGGTACTCCTACGACGCGGGCAACAAGTGGTGGAAGGGCGAGAATCTCCCGGTGTCGCAGTTCTATCACGTGAGCGTCGACATGGACCGGCCGTATCACGTCTACGGCGGGCTGCAGGACAACAGCTCGTGGGTCGGCGAATCGGAGTATCCCGGCGGCATCACCAACAGCCGCTGGGAGAACATGTACGGCGGGGACGGCTTCTGGATGTTCGTCGATCCCACGGACCCGGACTACCTCTACGCCGAGTCCCAGGGGGGCGAGATCGGGCGCGTCAACCGCCGCACGCACGAGACGCGTCCCATCAAGCCGCTGCCCCGTTACCAAGAGGGGAAGCTCCGGTTCAACTGGAACACGCCCATTCACGTGAGTCCGACGCGAAACGGCACGATCTACATCGGGGCGCAGTTCCTGTTCCGCTCGCGTGATTTCGGACAGACGTGGGAGCGTATCTCCCCCGACCTCACGACCAACGATCCGGTGAAGCAGAAGCAGGAGCAATCCGGCGGCGTGACCGTCGACAACTCCGCCGCCGAGATGCACACCACGATCTATGCGATCGCCGAGTCGCCGAAGAACCCGGACGTCGTCTGGGTCGGCACCGACGACGGCAACCTGCAGGTGACGCGCGACGGCGGCAAGACTTGGACGAACGTGGTGGGGAACATCCCGGGTCTGCCGAAAAACGCCTGGGTATCGTCGGTCGAAGCCGGTCATGTCGACGCGGGGACCGTGTACGTCACGACGGACCTGCACACCTTCGGCGATATGCGGGCCTACGCCTACAAGTCGACCGATTTCGGGGTGACCTGGTCGCCGCTGGTCCAACCGGACAGCCCGGTGCGCGGATACGCGCACGTCGTGAAGGAAGATCCGGTGAACCAGAATCTCCTCTTTTTGGGCACCGAGCTCGGCCTCTGGGTATCGCTCGACGGCGGGAAGCAGTGGGCACACTACAAGGGAGGCGACCTGCCCGCGGTCGCCGTGCGCGATCTCGCGATCCACCCGCGCGATCACGACCTGGTGATCGCGACCCACGGCCGGGGAATCTGGATCATCGACGACATCACACCGCTGCGCGCGCTGACCCCCGAGATGCTGGCGCAAAACGTCGTGTTCATGCCGGCGCGGCCCACCGTGCAGCACGTCTCCGCCTCGGGCGGCTGGGTGAACGGCGATGCCGCCTTCGTCGGCCCCAACCCTTCCGACGATGCGGTGATCACCTACTACATGAGAAAGCGCCACATCTTCGGCGACATGCGGATCGAGGTCCTCGACCAGGACGGTCGGCTGCAGGGAACGGTGCCCAGCAGCAAGCGCCGGGGCTTGAGCCGGGTGACCTGGTCGATGCGTCTCAAGCCCCCTCGGGTGCCGCCGGCGGCCAGTGCGGCGTTCGGCGCCGCCTACGGCCCACGCGTCCTGCCGGGCACGTACACGGTCCGGATGACGAAGGACACGACGGTGTACACGACCCAGCTCCAGGTCGTCGCCGATCCGCGGGCGCAGCACACGCCGGAGGATCGCCGGGCGCAGTTCGACCTGGCCATGAAGCTCTTCGGCACGCTCGCCGATATGACGTTCGCGGTCGACCGGATGAACGGCGTCCTGCAGGCGCTGGATGCGCGCGCCGCGCAGCTGCCGGCGCGGGACGCGCTCGTGACTCGGCTGCGCACGGCGCGGGCGGCGGTCGATGTGTTGCGGAAGAAGATCGTCGCGACGAAGGAAGGCGGCATGATCACCGGCGAGGAGCGGCTGCGCGAGAACCTCGCCGACCTCTACGGCAGCGTGGTCTTCTATGATGGCCGGCCCTCCCAGGCCCAG